>CAYNPF010000062.1:4953-10252 GCA_964398895.1 uncultured bacterium | reverse complement strand
GACGGGTTGTTCCGGCCCGACGGCTCCTGGGACCGCAGCGTCTACAAGGACGAGAGCGCCCTGCTGCTGACGCGCAACTACGCCTCGGCGCACGCGCAGCTCGCCATGCGCTACCACGCGCGCCGCGACCTGCCGCGGGCCATCGCCGAGATGGAGCGGGTGCAGCGCATGTTCCCGGACTTCGCCAGCGCGCTGGTCTTCCTCGGCCAGTACTACCTCGAGGGCGGCGACACCACGCGGGCGGTGGCGCTGCTGCGCGAGCTGGTGCAGCGGCGCCCCAACGATCCCCAGGCGCACTTCTACTACGGCGTGACCCTGGGCTTCCGCGGCGACGTCGCCGGCGCGCTGCGCGAGTACGACGAGGCGATCCGGCTGGAGCCCGACTTCCCCGATCCCTACTACTACGCCTACTCGCTGCTGGGGCGCGCCGGCCAGGTCGAACGGGCGGTCGGCTACCTGCAGCGGCTGGTGCAGGTGAACCCGCAGGAACGCGACGCCCAGGAGCTGCTGCGCCAGATCGCGGCGCGCTACGGGATCGTCGGTGGTCTCGGCGGCGCGCCCTCCGGCCTGCCGTCTCCGGCGCCGCAACCCTGACGCGCCGCGCCGCCTGCGCCGGCGCCGTGCGAGCCTACCCAGTTCGCGCGGCGCCGGCGGTGGCGCGGGCCGCGCTTTCACCGTGCGGCCCGCGGTGGTAGGCTCCGGGTCCATCTTGTTGATTGGCATCGAGGTGCGCGAGAAGACCACCACCTGCGGAGGCGCCATTGTCCGACGTGGCCATGCCCATCCCCCCTGCCCGTGAGAGACGCGGGCCCACTCTCTGGATCGGTCTGGGCGTGTTGCTGGTGGCGCTGTGGACCTACCTGCGGACGCTGTCGCCGACGGTGCCATTCTGGGACGCGGGCGAGTTCATCTCGGTGGCGAAGATCCTGGGGGTTCCGCATCCGCCGGGCACGCCGTTCTACGTGCTGCTGGGGCGGATGGCGACGCTGGTGCCGCTGGGGAACGTGGCGCAGCGGGTGAACGGGCTGTCGGCGGTGGCCTCGGCGCTGGCGGTGCTGCTGACCTACCTGACGACGCTGCGGCTGATCCGGATCGCGCAGCGGCGCGGGGTGGGGGGGACGGCGGGGGCGGGCCCGGAGTGGCTGGCGCAGGTGGGGGCGGTGGTGGCGGCGCTGATGCTGGCGTTCTCGCGGACGTTCTGGGAGAACGCGACGGGGGCGGAGACGTATTCGGAGATGAGCCTGGCGCAGGTGCTGATCCTGTGGCTGGGGCTGCGGTGGTGGGAGGCGCACGACCGGCGCCCGACGGTGGGACCGCTGCTGGTGGCGGTGTACGTGATGTGGCTGTCGGTGGGGCTGATGCTGGGCGTGGGGATGATGGGGCTGCCGCTGATGGTGCTGTTGTGGCTGGTGGACCGGCGGGTGGCGATGCTGTTCGCGCTGCCGATGCTGTCGGTGCTGGGGGTGGTGTTCGGGCTGGAGAAGACGGCGGGAATCATCCTGGCGCTGTCGGTGCTGGTGTTCTGGTACTACGTGTGGGAGCGGAAGCTGCCGGGGTGGGTGGCGGGGCTGGCGACGGTGGGGGCGGCGAGCGGGGTGTACTACGCGGTGGGGCAGGCGGAGTTCACGCCGTGGGCGGCGGTGGTGTCGGGGCTGTCGGTGGTGGTACCGATGGTGGTGCTGGGGATGCGACACCGGGAGGGTCGGATCCTGGCCCTGGCGCTGCTGCTGATGGTGGTGGGCTACTCGACGCACCTGTACCTGCCGATCCGTGCGGCGCAGCACCCGGCGATCAACATGGGGAACCCGTCGAACTGGCGGGCGCTGCGGGCGCTGCTGGAGCGGGAGCAGTACGGGCACACCAGCATGCTGGTGCGGCGGGGCACGCTGCAGACCCAGCTCGACAAGGAGTTCTGGCGCTACTGGAAGCGGCAGTGGCCGCTGGCGAACACCGTCCACGACGAGGGCGGGATCCCCGTGCAGGGCGATCCGCGTCTCTGGCAGGTGGCGCTGCCGCTGCTGCTGGGTTTGCTGGGGGCGCTCTGGCAGGCGCGGCGCGAACGGGTGACGTTCCTGACGATGCTGTCGCTGTTCCTGTTCGCGACGGTGGCGATGATCGTGTTCCTGAACTTCAGCGACAACGAGGTGCGGGACCGGGACTACTTCTTCACCACCGGCTACCACGCCTACGCGATGTGGATGGGGCTGGGGCTGGTGGCGCTGGCGGGCTGGATCGGGGGATCGTTCCCGGCGGGGCGGCAGCGGCAGGTGGCGACGGGGGTGGCGGTGGCGCTGCTGGCGCTGCAGCCGGCGCTGGTGGCGAAGAACCTGTGGTACTGCTCGGACGCGAGCCGGAACACGGTGGCGCGGGACTACGCGTGGAACATGCTGGCGCCGCTGGCGCCGAACTCGTTCGTGTTCACGAACGGGGACAACGACACCTATCCGCTGTGGTACATCCAGCAGGTGGAGGGCTTCCGCAAGGACGTGCGGGTGGTGTGCCTCGCCCTGCTGCAGACGGACTGGTACATCGCGCAGTTGCGGGACGACGAGCCCAGGGTGCCGATGCACCTGTCCGACGACGAGATCCGCGCCCTGGGGATGGGCTGGCTGCGCGACGAGGCCGGCAACGTCATGGCCACGAACACCTTCATGGTGCACCACATCCTCGAGGAGGCGAAGCGGGACGGCGGCTGGAGCCAGCAGCCGTACTTCGCGGTGACGGCGCCCGACCATCGCGGCTACGACCGCTTCCTGTCGCTCGAGGGCATGGTCTACCGCGTCGAGCGCGACACGTTGCACGATCCCATGGACGTGCCGGCGATGGAGCAGAACCTCTATCACCGCTTCCGCTACGACGGGTTGTTCCGGCCCGACGGCTCCTGGGACCGCAGCGTCTACAAGGACGAGAACGCCTCGACCATCACCCGCAACTACGCCTCGGCGCACACGCGGCTGGCGTTCTACTACCACGACCATGGCGACCTGCCGCGGGCCATCGCCGAGATGGAACGGGTGCAGCGCATGTTCCCGGGGCTGTCGGCGGCGCTGATCCCCCTGGGCGGCTTCTACCTTGAGCGCGGCGACACGGTCCGGGCGCTCGCGTTCTTCCGCGACCTGGTGCAGCAGGCGCCGGGCGACCCGGACGTGCGCTTCTACTACGGCGCGACGCTGGCGATGACGCACGACCCCGCCGGCGCGCTGCGCGAGTACGACGAGGCGATCCGGCTGGATCCCGGCTTCTCGCGGCCCTACTACTTCGCCTACTCCCTGCTGGTGCGCAGCGGGCAGGTCGAACGCGGTGTGGCCTACCTGCAGCGGCTGGTGCAGGTGAACCCGCACGAGCGCGACGCGCAGACCGTGCTGCAGATGCTGGGGCGTGGCAGCGGCGCCGCGGGCGCGCTGCCGCCGCCGCCGGCGCAGCGCTGAGAGGAGACGGCATGTCCGAGCCGCACGCACTGGTGACCGGGGCCGCGGGCTTCATCGGCTCGCACCTCGTCGAGCGCCTGCTCGCCGCGGGGACGCGGGTGACCGGGGTGGACGCGTTCACCGGCTACTACGACCCGGCGGTCAAGCGCGGCAACGCCGCGGCGGCGCTGGCCGACCCGCGCTACCGCCTGCTCGAGCTGGACCTGGGGCGCGACGACCTCGCCGAACTGCCCGCGGTGGACGTGGTGTTCCACCTGGCGGCGCAGCCCGGCGTGCGCGCCTCGTGGGGGAGCGAGTTCGCCTCCTACACCCACCACAACGTGCTGGCCACCCAGCGGCTGCTCGAGCGCTACCGCGACGGGCATCTGCGGCGCTTCGTCTACGCCTCCTCGTCGTCGGTCTACGGGGACGCCGAGCGCTACCCGACCACCGAGGACATGCTGCCGCGGCCGTTCTCGCCCTACGGGGTCACCAAGCTGGCGGGCGAGCACCTGGTGCTGCTCTACGGCCGCAACTTCGGCGTGCCGGCGGTGGCGCTGCGCTACTTCACGGTCTACGGCCCGCGCCAGCGCCCGGACATGGCCTTCCACCGCTTCTGCCGCGCCCTGCTGCGCGGCGAGCCGCTCACCGTCTACGGCGACGGCTCGCAGTCGCGCGACTTCACCTTCGTGGCCGACGCGGTCGAGGCCACGTTCCGCGCCTGGGAGCGCGGCGGCGGGCCGGCGGTCTACAACGTGGGCGGCGGCTCGCAGGTCGAGGTGCGGCAGGCGATCGCCGTGCTGGAGCGCGCGCTCGGCGTCAGGGCGAACCTGCGCCACGAGCCGCTGCCGCCCGGTGACCCGCTGCGCACGCGGGCGGACTCGACACGGCTGCGCGCGGTGCTGGGGGTGGTGCCGGAGACCGGCATCGAGTCGGGGCTGGCGGCGGAGGCCGCCTGGGCCCGCACGCTCTACGGGGAGGGAAGCGGATGAGCACGCCGTTGGCGACGTCGGGCGGCGCGGCCGCCGGCCCGGGGGTCCGCATCAGCGCGGTGGTCCCCGCCTGGAACGAGGCCGAGAGCCTGCCCGAGCTGCAACGCGAACTCGCGGCCGCGCTCGACGGCGTCGGCGGACCGTGGGAGATCCTCTACATCGACGACGGCTCGCGCGACGGCACCGACGAGGTCGTCGCCCGGCTGGCCGCGGCCGACCCGCGCGTGCGCGGGGTCTCGTTCCGCGGCAACTGCGGCAAGGCCGCGGCGCTGGCCACCGGTTTCCGCCTGGCCCGCGGCGAGTGGATCGTCACGCTCGACGCCGACCTGCAGGACGACCCGGCCGAGCTGCCCCGGCTGGTGGCCGCGCTCGAGGGCGGGCTCGACCTGGTGTCGGGCTGGAAGCGCCGGCGGCAGGACCCGTTCTCGAAGACCTTCCCCTCGAAGGTGTTCAACATCATCACCTCCTGGGTGGTGGGTCTGCGGCTGCACGACTTCAACTGCGGTTTCAAGCTCTACCGCCGCGAGGTGACCGAGGCGATCCAGGTGTACGGCGAGCTGCACCGCGTGCTGCCGGCGCTGGCCCACTGGCAGGGCTTCCGCGTCGGCGAGGTGGCCGTGCACCACCGTCCGCGGCAGCACGGGCGCAGCAAGTTCGGGGCGTCCCGCTTCATCAACGGCTTCCTCGACCTGCTCTCGGCCTCCTTCATCTCGACCAGCGCGCTCAAGCCGTTGCACGTCTTCGGCCGCATCGGCGGCGTCTGTCTGCTGGTCGGCAGCGGCATCTCGCTGTGGTTCGTGGAGCAGTGGCTCACCGGCATGCCGATGCGCACGCGCCCGCTCATGCTGATCACGGTAGACCCGTGCTCGGAATTGCCGGCAGGCATTCCCACCATCTCTC
>CAYNPF010000062.1:0-4943 GCA_964398895.1 uncultured bacterium | reverse complement strand
CCGCTCATGCTGATCGCCGGCTGGCTGCTGCTCACCGGCGTGCAGTTCATCCTCATGGGCCTGCTCGGCGAGATGATCGCCCACACGCGGGCCCACGCCGACTACCCGGTGCGACGCCGCTACAACCTGGACGATCCCTCATGAAGGCCTTCGTGCTGGCGGGGGGGCTCGGCACGCGGCTGCGGCCGCGCTTCGGCGACCTGCCCAAGCCGCTGGCGCCGCTGGGCGGCCGGCCGTTCCTGGCGCGGCAGCTCGAGTGGCTGGCGGGCGCGGGCGTGCGCGAGGCGGTGCTGTGCGTCGGCTACGGCGCGGCGGCGGTGCGCGAGGCCCTGGGCGACGGCACCGCGCTCGGGGTGAGGCTGGACTACTCGGTGGAGACCGAGCCGCTCGGCACCGGCGGGGCGCTGAAGCTGGCCGGGCCGCACGTGAGCGGGCCGTGCGTGGTCGCCAACGGCGACACGCTGGCCTTCTGCGATCCCTGGGCGCTGGAGCGGGCCCGCTGGGAGTCGGGGGCGGTGGGGGCGGTGGCGCTGTTCCGCGTGCCCGACGCCGCCGCGCGCGGGCGCGTCGAGACCGACGCCGCCGGGCACGTGGTGCGCTTCGTCGAGAAGGACCCGGAGCACCGCGGCCCGGCGTGGGTGAACGGCGGGCTCTACGCCTTCTCGCCGGAGCTGTGGCGGCACCTGCCGCGGCCCGCCGCCGCGGCGCCGCCGGCGTTCTCGCTCGAGCGCGACGTGCTGCCGGCGCTGGCCGATGCCGGCCTGCTGCTCGGCCACGAGGTGGAGGGGGAGTTCTTCGACATCGGCACGCCCGAGGGCTGGGAGCGGGCGGAACGGAGGTTCGGCTCGTGAGGTCGTCCGCGTGTTTCCGTGCGCGCGCGCCGCTCAGGATCTCCCTGTGCGGTGGTGGCACGGACGTCTCGCCGTATCCCGAGGAGCACGGCGGCATGGTGCTCTCGGCGACCATCAACCAGTACGCCTACGCCTCGCTGCGGCCGCGTCGCGACTCGCGGCTGACGCTGGCCAGCCTCGACTACGACGTGGTGGCGCGCTACGACCATCCCCGCCGGCTCAAGCTCGACGGCAACCTCGATCTCATCAAGGCGGTGGTGCGCGCCTTCAAGGTGCGCCGCGGCGCCGACCTGTGGGTGCACTCCGACGCCCCGCCCGGCTCGGGGCTGGGATCGTCCTCGACGCTGGTGGTGGCGCTGATCGGCGTGATGAGCGAATGGCTGGGCCGCCCGCTCACCGCCTACGACGTGGCCGAGCTGGCCTTCCGCATCGAGCGCGTGGACCTCGGGCTGGCCGGCGGCCGGCAGGACCAGTACGCCGCCGCCTTCGGCGGTTTCAACTTCGTCGAGTTCGGCGCCGACGCCACGGTGGTGAACCCGCTGCGCATCCGCCCCGACGTGCTGAACGAACTCGAGTACCGGCTGCTGCTCTGCTACATGGGGCAGACGCGCCGCTCCGAGCGGATCATCGAGCGGCAGACGGCCTCGTACCGCGCCGGCACGCCGTCCGTGGTGCGCGCGCTGCACCGGCTCAAGGCCGAGACGCTGGAGATGAAGAAGGCGCTGCTGCTCGGCGACGTGGACGGCCTGGGCGAGCTGCTGCACCAGGCCTGGGAGGCCAAGAAGCACCTGGACAGCGGCATCTCGAACCCGCACGTGGACCAGCTCTACCAGCTGGCCCGGGGGGAGGGAGCGATCGGCGGCAAGATGCCCGGGGCGGGCGGCGGCGGCTACTTCCTGCTGTTGACGCGCTTCGACCGCAAGCATCGGGTGGCGGCGGTGCTCGAGAAGCACGGCGGGCAGGTGGTGCCGTTCCAGTTCGAGCGCCGCGGACTGGTGACCTGGTCGTCGGGCCGGCGCTGAGCGGCGCGGCCGGCCGCGGAGGCGGGGCAGGCATGCGCATCGCGCTCGTGGGACCGCTGGCGCCGTGGCGCGGCGGGCTGGCGCAGTACCTCGCCCTGCTGGGCGAGGCGCTGGCGCGCCGCGCCGAGGTGCGCGCCGTCACCTTCACCCGCCAGTATCCGGGCTTCCTGTTCCCCGGCGGCTCCCAGCTCGACCCGGCCACGCCCCGTCCCGGCTTCCCGGTGGAGCCGCTGCTCGATTCGATCGGGCCGCTCTCGTGGCGGCGGACCGCGCGGCGGCTGGAGGCCTTCGCCCCCGGGGCGGTGCTGCTCAAGTGGTGGATGCCGTTCTTCGCGCCGGCCTTCGCCTCGGCGGTGGGGCCTTTGCGGAAACGTGGCACCCGGGTCGTGCTGGTGTGCGACAATCTCCTGCCCCACGAGAAGCGGCCCCTGGACCGGGAGCTGACCGCCTGGATGCTGCGCAACTCGGACGGATACCTGGTGATGTCGGAGAGCGTCGAGCGCGACCTGGCGTCGCTCAAGCCCGGCGCGCCGCAGCGGCGCGTGCCGCATCCGTTCTACGCCCAGTTCGACCGCGGCCGCTTCACGCGCGCGAGCGCGCGGGAGCGCCTCGGGCTCGCGCCCGACGCCGAGGTCGTGCTGTTCTTCGGCTACGTGCGGCGCTACAAGGGGCTCGACACGCTGCTCGAGGCCTGGCCGGCGGTGCGGGCCTCGCGCCCGGCGACGCTGGTCGTGGCCGGTGACTTCTACGAGGACCCGGCGCCCTACCGGGCGCTCGTGGCGGCCGCCGACGGGGACGATCCCGGGACGGTGCGGCTGCGCGAGGGCTACCAGTCCGACGAGGACGTCGAGGCGCTGCTGCGGGCCGCCGACGTGGTCGTGCTGCCCTATCGCTCGGCGACACAGAGCGGCGTGACCCACGTCGCCTACGCCCTGGGCGTGCCGGTGATCACCACCGACGTCGGCGGGCTGGCCGAGACGGTGCGCCCGGGCGAGACCGGGCTGGTGGTGCCGCCGGAGGACCCGGCGGCGCTGGCCGCCGCGATCGTGCGCTACTTCGCCGAGGGCCTCGGCCCCCGCTTGCGCGAGGGGGTGCGGGCGCTGGGGGCGGTGCACTCGTGGGACGCGCTGGCCGACAGCACGATCGCGCTGGTGGACGACCTGGCCCCGGCGCGGGGCTGGCGATGAGCGCCGCGGACCCACGCTCCACGCGGGCAGTCCGCGGCGCCACGGCGCGCACGGCGCTGGCGCTGGGCGTGGCGGCGCTGCTGTGCTTCGCGCTGAGCGGGGGCGGGCGGGTGGTGGGCAGCGACGAGGTCACCATGCTCGAGCTGTCGCGCGCCCTGCTGCACGGCTCCGTCGCGGTGCCCGAGGGCGCGACGCTCGAGGGGCCGGACGGCCGCTTCTACACCAAGAACGCCGCCGGCCAGGCGGTGCTGGCGCTGCCGGTGGTGGCGCTGGCCGAGGCCGGTGCCGGCGCGCTGCGCCTCGACCCGCTGCGGCGCGAACTGGCGGTGCGCTGCGGCGCCTCGTTCTTCAACGCGCTGGTGACGGCGCTGCTGCTCGCCCTCCTCTACGCCGGCGCGCGCGCGCTGGGGGCGGGTGCCGGGGCGGCGCTGGCCTCGGCGGCGCTGCTCGGTTTCACCACCCCGGTGTGGATCTACGCCAAGAGCTTCATGGCCGAGCCGCTGCAGGCGTTGGGTCTGCTGCTCGCGCTCCTCGGCGCGTCGCTCGTGCCCGCGGCGTCGCCGGAGCGTCGCCGGTGGCTCGCGGCGGGGGCCGGGCTCGGCGTGCTGCTCGCCATCTCGGTCAAGCTGGCGATGTTGCCGCTGGCGCTGGCCTGCCTGCTGCCGATGCTCGGCGCGCCGTGGCGTGCGTGGCTGGCGCCGGCGCTGGGGCTGGTCCTGGCGCTGGCCGGGCACGCGGCCTACGACCTGGCCCGTTTCGGCACGTGGTTCGAGACCGGCTACGGGGCGCAGGCCTCGACCGCCGCCTTCACCACGCCGGCGCTGGTCGGGCTCTACGGCCTGCTGCTCTCCTCGGGCAAGGGCGTGGCCTGGTTCGCGCCGGCGCTGTGGCTGGCGCCGCGCGGCGGGCGGGTGGCCGTGCGCCGCGGCGCGCACGCCCTCGGCGGAGCGGCGCACAGCCGGGCGCGCTGGAGCGAGCTGACGCCGGCGGGACGCGCGGCGTGGGGCACGCTGGCGTCGTGGCTGACCGGGCTGGCGCTGTACTGCCGCTTCCAGCACTGGGCGGGCGACGGCTCGTTCGGTCCGCGCTACCTGGTGCCGCTGCTGCCGGCGGGTTTCCTGCTCGTCGCCTTCGCGTTGCATCGCGCCTCGCGCCGCCTGCGGCGCAGCGCGGTGCTGCTGGGTCTCGTCGGCCTGCTGGTCACGGTGGGCGGCGTCGGCATCTACTTCGGCGCCGAGATGCGCGAGGTGGGGGACTACCCCTACACCCGGCCGCTCGACGATCCGCGCTTCATGAGCGACAGCCACTTCAATCCCCGCTTCAGCCCGATCGCCGGGCACTGGCGCATGCTGGCGCGCAACCTCGGCGAGCACGTGGCGGGGGAGTGGCCGCGCCTGAGCGGCGCCGGAGCGCCCGATGCGCGGCTGGGCCTGGGCGCGACCGACCAGGCGGCGCTGCTGCACGGTCTCGACTTCTGGTGGCTCTACGCGCTCTACGCCGGGCAGCCGGCCGGTCCGGTGCTGGGATCGGCGCTGGCCCTGGCGCTGCTGGCGCTGGCGGCGCTGGCGTGGTTGCGCGCCGCCTGGCGCGCCGAGGTGCGGTCCGGATGAAGACGGTCGCCGTGGTGGTGCTCAACTGGAACGGGCTCGAGGACACCCGGGCCCTGCTGCCCACGCTGGAGCGCTGCCGGCTGCCCGGGCTCTGGCGGCGGCACGTGCTGGTCGTGGACAACGATTCGAGCGACGGCTCGGCGGCGGCGATCGCCCGCGAGTTGCCGGCGGTCGAGGTGGTGGCGCTGCCGGTGAACCGTCGTTTCGCCGGTGGCTGCAACGCCGGCCTGGAGCGCGCCCTCGCCGGCGGGGCCGACGCGGTCATGCTGCTCA
>CAYNPF010000061.1:0-11567 GCA_964398895.1 uncultured bacterium | reverse complement strand
CACGCGCGCGCCGCCCTCGCCCAGCTTCATGATCGCGCCCTTGCCGAACTGCTTCTCGATCTGCTGCAGGGCGAGGTCGAGCGCCTTGCTCTTCTCCTTGGCCGACGGCGGCGGCTGCATCATGGCTGCGTCTCCTTCGCGGGAGCTACTCGTTCACGGAGGCGGTGGCGGGGACGGCCCGCACAAGATAGGCGAGCCCCGCCCCCGGGTCACGGGTTCCAATGCCGGGCCATACTACACATTTGGGCAGTAGGCGCAAGTCCGCGGATTTGGCGGGGGATTCCGAGGTCACCGGGGGAACCTGCCGGCGAGGGACCACTGGTTCCGCAACCAGTCCCGTTCGGCGGGACGAGACGCTGCCAGCTCCGGCGCGGCCGTCCCGCCCGCCCGATGGCACGCAGCGGCGAGGCCGTCCGTCAGCGGGCCCGCCCGCCGTCGCTGCGCCCGGCTCCGGCTCAACCGCCCAGCCGGGCCTCGGCGCGCACGGTGTAGATCGAGCCGCGGGGATCGAGTTTGCTCTCGACCACGCAGAGGCGGTCCACGGTGAAGCTCGCCGCCTCGCCGGCCACCGAAACCGCCGCCAGCTTCGCGGTCCAGTCGGGGCCCGGCGTGCGCACGCGACCGAGCGTCAGGTGCGCCGAGAAACGATGGTCGGCCTTGCCGAAGCCCCGCGCCGCGAGCGCGCGCTCCAGGTCGCGGGCCAGCGCCTCGAGCGCCGGGCCTCCCTCGCTCATCCCCACCCACAGCACCCGCGCCCGGCGCGCGTCGGGGAACGCACCCAGCGAGCCCAGCGTCGCCGCGAACGCGCGCGAGGCCGCCGCCGCCTCGGCGGCCGCCTCCGCCGCCCGTCGCGCGCCGTCCTCCCCCACCTCGCCGAGGAAGCGCATGGTGTAGTGCAGGTTCTCGCGCTTCACCCACGACACGCCGTCGCCGGGACGGCGCAGCGCCTCGATCGCCGCATGGGCCGCCCGCTGCACGGGCTCGGGCGGGAAGACGGCGAGGAAGAGCCGCATCAGGCGCCGGCGCCGCCGGGCGGCTTCGGCTCCGCCGGCGTGCTGCGCCGCCGCGGCACGCGCGGGCTCGTCGCGGGCGCAGCCAGCCGCTTCGGCGCCGTCTCGTCGAGCTGGGCCTCGAGCGACAGGCCGAGCAGGCGGCGCCGGGCGAGATCGAGCGCGAACTGCACGCTCCGCTCGCGGATGGTGGTGCGCGTGCCCGACTGCTGGAGGCGGCGCACCGCCTCGCCCTCGGGCGTGGCCAGCGCGACGAACACCGTGCCGACCGGCTTCTCGTCGCTGCCGCCTTCCGGCCCCGCCACGCCGGTGATGGCGATGCCCAGCTCGACGCCGGCGCGGTGCCGCGCGCCGTGCGCCATCTGCTCGGCCACCGGGGCGCTCACCGCACCGTGCGCGGCGATGTCGCCCTCGCTCACGCCGAGCAACTCGACCTTGGCGTCGTTCGAGTAGGTGACGAAGCCGCGGTCGAAGTAGCGCGACGAGCCGGGTACGTCGGTCAGCCGCTTCGACAGCAGCCCCGCCGTGCACGACTCGGCGGTGGCCACGCGCCAGCCCCGGGCCAGCAGCGCCTCGCCCACGACCTCCTCCATCGTGCGCTCGCCCTCGGCGTAGACCACCGGCCCCACCAGGTCCATCAGCTCCCGGTGGGCCCGCGCCGCGACCTCGCCGACCTGCGGCCCGGCCGGCCCGGCGACGGTGACGCGCAGGTCCACGCCGAAGTAGCTGGGCAGGTAGGCGAGCTGCGCGCCCGGCCAGCGCTGCGGCAACGCGCCGATGTGCTCGTGCAACTGGCTCTCGAAGGCACCGAAGGTGCGCAGGGTGAAGGTCTCGACCTGCCGCCCGCTGCGCTCGCGCAGATAGGGCACGACCCGCTCGCTGGCCAGCCACTCCATCTCGTGCGGCACGCCCGGCAGCAGGATCACCGGCTTCTCGCCCTGCAGCAGGAGCAGGCCGGGCGCCGAGCCCATCGGGCTCATCCACGCCTCGGCCCCGCGCGGCAGCAGCGCCATGCTCTCGTACGAGGCCGGCAGGCGGCGGCTCAGGCGCTTGACCCGTTCGCGCACGTGGGCGAGCACGGCCTCGTCGAGCTGCAGCGGCCGCGACAGCACGGTGGCGATGGCCTTGCGCGTCAGGTCGTCGGGCGTCGGCCCCAGCCCGCCGGTCATCACCACGCCGTCGGCACGCTCCAGTGCCCGCTTGAGCACCTCGCCGATGCGATCGGCCACGTCGCCGACCGTGGAGTGCCAGCCCACCTGCACGTTCACCCGTTCGAGCGCCCGTGCCAGCCAGGCGAAGTTGGTGTCCACGGTGCGACCCGAGAGCACCTCGTTGCCGATGGTGACGATCTCGATCTGCATGGCGGCCCGTCCCCGGCGTGGGTGACTACAGGGACCAGTTCACGACCGGCAGGAACGGGTACTTGCCCTTCTCGATGATGTTGCCCATGCCCACCTGGAGCCCGTGCATCTGCTTGGTCCAGTTGACCAGGCCGACCTGCAGGCCGTGCATGGACTCGGTGTAGTTGACCCAGCCGAGCTGGCAGCCGACCACCTCGCCGCCGTGGTTCACCGCCGCGATCTGCAGCGCGGCCGTCGTGCGGCCGGTGTGGTTCACGATGCCCGACTGGAAGCCGGTGAAGGTCCCGCGCGTGACGTTGACCCAGTTGTCCTGCCAGCCGACGAAGGTGCCTTCGACGTAGCCCACGCCGCCGAGCTGCCAGCCGGTCTCGAGACCGGTGGTGTGGTTCACCAGGCCGAGGTCGAGCCCCGACATGCTGCTGTTCTTGCCGTAGATCAGGTCGGCGCGCACGCCGACGATCGCGTTCTCGGGCGGAACGAGCTGTGCCGGGCTGAACAGGGCGAGCTGGAAGAAGCCCACGCCGGCGACGGCGTTCGCGGGGACGAGGACGAGGGCGACGAGGACCAGCGCGGCGGGAACGGCGAGACGCAGCGGGCGCATCGAACGACCTCCGGAGGAGATGGAAGGTGTGGAAGAGGCAACGTCGGCGCCGCCAGCCTGAGACCCGCGGCGCGGCCCGTCAAGCCGGCGCGACCGGCGCGCGGGGCATCCGACGACGGAGCGCGGGCGGCCCGAAGACGCCGGCGGGCGGCGCCCTTTCGGGAGCCGCCCGCAGCGTGAGGTGGTTCTCGGGGCTACAGCTTGTGCACGTTCGACGCCTGCAGGCCCTTCGGGCCACGCGTCACGTCGAACTCCACGGCCTCGCCCTCTGCCAGGGTCTTGAAACCCTCGCCCTGGATGGCCGAGAAGTGCACGAACACGTCCTCGCCGCCTTCCTGCGAGATGAAACCGAAACCCTTCGCCTCGTTGAACCACTTCACCGTACCACGAGCCACTTGAGACTCCTTGAAACCGGGATCCTCGGATCCCTCACTTGCCGCCTCATCACGCGGCGGCCGCGTCCGGCCACCATGGCCGTACTCCTGTCGGATGGGTCCTTCAAACGAAAACCGCCAGGTCTCCCTGGCGGAATCGAACGCCTGAAGCACATCCCAAGCCGACCGAAGACGAATAGAATATCGGCCAGTCGGACCACTGGCGCAAGCGGTCCCAGGTAGAATCGCGCAAGACGTTGCAGCGGGCCGCGCTACGGCGCCGGTCTACCAGGGGTGCAGGGCGAATGCCCCGAGCAGGGCCGTGCCAGCGTGGAAGACCGCGCAGGCGGTCACACCGGCGATGGCATCGTCGGCGGTCACGCCCCAGCCGCCCGGCAGGTCCTGCGCCTCGCGCGCCCCGAGCGGCTTCCAGACGTCGAAGAGGCGGAAGAGCACGAAGACCGTGAGGAAGGCCGCCACCGAGTGTGGCACGAAGAGCAGCGCCACGCTCTGGCCGAGCACCTCGTCAATGACGATGGGTTTGGCGTCGTGACCGAGGACCTTCTCGGCCTCCCCCGCGCTCCAGACCGACAGCGCCGCCAGGCCCGCGATGAGGACCAGCGTCAGCGCCAGCGGTGGAATCGGCAGGAACCAGCCGACCAGCGCGACCACGGCGCTGGCTGCGGTGGCCGGGGCGATCGGAACCGAGCCCACCGGACCCAGCGTGGCGATGTGCCGCGCGAGCGAGCTCATGCTTGCGTCGTCCGGGCGGCGGCCGGCGCGGGGATGGATGCGGGGATCGCCGGGGCCGACACGGCGGCGGCCGTCGGGGCTGCGGGCGCGCCAACGACGGGGGCCACCGGGGCCGCCGGGGCGCCAGCGGCCAGCCGGGCCAGCACCGCCTTGCAGATCGTGCGCAGCGTCTCGTTGACCCCACGGCCCTGCACCGCCACGGCCTCGAAGTCCGGGGCGCCGCGCAGGTTGAGGCGGGCGCGCAGCCGCTCGACCGGCAGCGCCACCGAGAGATCGCGCTTGTTCCACTGGAAGACCCGTGGCAGCCGCTCGAGCTGGCCGGCGGTGAGCCCCATCGAGCCGAGGTGCACGGTCAGGTCGGCGAGCGAGTCCACGTTGGCCTGCTCGCGCGCCGGGTGCGAGTCGGCGACGAAGACGATGCCGTCGGCACCCTGCAGCACGGCACGGCGCGAGAGCCGGTAGTAGACTTGGCCGGGCACGGTGTAGAGGTGGAAGCGCGTCCGGTAGCCGTTCACCTGCCCGAGATCAATGGGCAGGAAGTCGAAGAACAACGTGCGCTCCTGGTCGGTGGCGATGGAGATGAGCTGCCCGCGCCGATCCGGCGGCAGACGATCGTGCAGGAAGCGCAGGTTCGTGGTCTTCCCGCCGAGCCCGGGCCCGTAGTAGACGATCTTGAAATGGATCTCGCGCGCCCGGTGGTTGATGAGCGCCATGAGGTCTCCCTGGGCTGCCCGGCGGTGCGCGAGCGGATCAGTCGCCGAACAGGGCGTCGAGTTCCTGGCTCGCCGCCAGCGCGAACTCCTCGCTCGTCGGCTCGGTCGGACTCGCCGCCGGGGACTCGCCCGGTGCGGCGGGCTCGAACAGGTCCACCTTCTCGAAGACGCCCGCGAAGAGGTCGGTCAGCTCGTTCGCCGCCCGGTTGGCCCGGAAGCGCACGAGGCCCAGCGTGCTGCGCCGGTCGTACACCACGCACATGATCACGCGCCCGGCCAGCAGGCAGGAGTAGATCGAGCGATCGCAGCCCTCGCTCACGACGGCGGCGAGGCCCTCTTCCCCGAGGAGGCGCGAGAGCTCGGCGTTGGCCGTGAAATCGGCCGCGACCAGACTGGCGAATGCGGTGGCGTCGAAGTCCCCCGAGCGCCCGGCCGAGAGGATCAGGTGGCCGGAGCGGTCCACGAGGTGGACCGACAGCGCATTCGTCCGTTCGAGCAGCTCGTTCAGAACGGAGTCAATCGCGCGAAAGTCGTTTTCAAACAGAGTCCAATGAGGCATAACTCCCCCGCCAGCGAGACTCGACGGTCTACGTGGCCAGACTCCGGGCACGTCCGTGTGGCCAGCGCCATGGGTACCACGAGCGACCACCTAACCGCAACCGTAATCGGCGGCTGCGCCGTTCCGGGGAGCGCCCCGAGTGGGGGGCTACCGCCGGGGCTCGGAGCTCGGGGGCGGGGTTCAGGACTCGGGGCGGGACCGCTCGGGCCCCGGTGGCCAGGGCCGAGCCGGCCCGCCCTACCGCCGGGGCTCGGGGCTCGGGGGCGAGCCCGACACCGGGACCGCTCGGGCCCCGGTGGCCAGGGCCGAGCCGGCCCGGCTGGGCCCGGGATGCCCCGGGGCCGGTGTAGCCGGCTGGGCCGGGGCAGCCGCGGGCACGTCGTGCTCGTCCTCGATCTCGCCGACGATCTCCTCGAGGATGTCCTCGAGGGTCACGATGCCCAGGAACGTACCCACTGCGTCGCGCACCACGGCCATGGGGCGCCGCTCGCGCCGGAACACCCCCAGCAGCGAGCCCACCGACTGATCCGGGTCGGCGAAGATGGCCGGGTACATGGCATCCTCCACCAGCACCAGCCGGTACTGGCTGAAGAGGTGGAAGAGGTTCTTGGTGTTGACGATGCCCACGATGTTGTCCGGGTTGCCCTCCCAGACCGGCATGCGGGTGTGCGCGGTCTCGCGGCAGATCGCCAGGACCTCCTCGGACGAGGCGTTCAACGACAGCGCCACCACGCGCTCGCGCGGCAGCATGACATCCCGCACCCGCTTGCCGCTCAGGCGGAAGACGTTGCGCACGTACTCGGCCTGCTCGCTGGGCATGATGCCGGCCTCGGCCGTCTCCTCGACCAGCATGCCCAGCTCCTTCACCGAGTGGACCTCCTGCTCGGCCGGCGCCGGCGGCAGGCGGAGCATCCTGACCATCACGCTGCTCGAGGCCCCGATCAGGCGGATGAACGGGCGGGTGACGCGGGCGAAGGCCAGCAGCGGCCCGGTGACGAGCAGGGCCACGTCCTCGGGCCGGTCAATGGCCACGAGCTTGGGCGCCTGCTCGCCCAGCACGACGTGCAGGTAGGTCAGCAGCACGTAGGCCACGCCCACCGCCACGGCGTGCGTCGCCACCGTGCCCCAGGCGCTCGGCAGCCAGTGGAAGAGCGGCTGGAGCAGGTGCGCCAGGGCCGGCTCGCCGATCCAGCCCAGGGCCAGGCTGGCCAGGGTGATGCCCACCTGGGTGGCGGCGATGGCGTCGTCGAGGTGCTCGATGGCCCGCTTCACCGACTTCGCGCCGAAGCGGCCGCGGCCCACCAGCTCCTCGATGCGCGTCCAGCGCACCGTCACCAGGGCGAACTCGGCCGAGACGAAGTAGCCGTTGAGCCCGATGAGCAGCAGCACCGCGATCAGCGAGAGGATGTCCAGCAGCAGTGATGGCATGTGCGCCCGTCCCCGCGGGGACCGCTCAGTCCAGTTCGCGCCGGCCCTCGAGCGCCCGCGCCAGCGTCACCTGGTCGGAATACTCGAGGTCGGAGCCCATGGGCACCCCGCGCGCGATGCGCGTGACCTTCACGCCCAGCGGCGCGAGCAGCTTCGACAGGTACAGCGCCGTCGCCTCGCCGGCCACGTTCGGGTTGGTGGCGAGGATGATCTCCCGGATCGGCTCGGTGCGCATTCGTTCCAGCAGCTCGCGGATGCGCAGGTCCTCGGGCCGCGTGCCGTCGAGCGGCGACAACGCCCCGCCCAGCACGTGGTAGCGCCCGCGGAACGATCCGGTGCGCTCGAGCGCCAGCACGTCGGAGGGCTGCTCGACCACGCACACCAGGTGCGGGTCGCGCTGCGGGTCGCGGTCGATCAGGCAGGGGTCCTCCTCGCTGAACAGGCCGCAGATGCTGCACAGGCCGACCTTCTCCCGCACGGCGGTGATCGCCTCGGCCAGGCGCAGCGCCTCCTCGCGCGGCACCCGCAGCAAGTGCAGCGCCAGCCGCTGGGCGCTCTTCTGGCCGATGCTCGGGAGCTTGGTCAGCTCCTCGATCAACTGCTCGAGGTACCTGGACGAGTACATGTCGGGGGCGCCGCGCTAGAAGGGCAGGCCGAGGCCGCCGGTGAGCTTGCCCATGGTCTCGTGCATGTGCGCCTCGGAGGCGCGCTGGGCCTCGCCCACCGCGGTGAGCACGAGATCCTCGAGCAGCGTGACGTCGCCGTCCTTCAGCGCGTCCGGGCTGATCGAGAGCTCCTTGAGCATCTGCTTGCCGTCCACCACCGCCTTGACCAGGCCGCCGCCGGCGCTGGCCTCGAAGCGCTCCTCGGCGAGCTGATCCTGGACCACGGCCATCTGCTTCTGCAGCTTCTGCGCCTGCTTCACCATGTCGCCGAAACTCTTCATCCCTCCGTCCTTTCACTGCGGCGCGGCCTGGGCTCGATGGGTTCGCCCTCGAAGAACTCGAATGCCTTCTCGACCAGCGGGGCGACGTCCTCGACGGTCGGACGACGGCGGCGCTGCGACTCGTCCAGCGGCACGCAGCGCAGCTTCAACTCGCGTCCGAACACCCGGCCCGCCTCCCCGGTCATCAGGGCGAGATTGTCCTTCTCCTGCACGACGATCATGTGCACGTGATCCATGGCCACCACCAGCGTGTCGGCGGCCAGCCCGAGGAAGCGCGTCTCCTCGAGGAACGCGCCCAGCATCCGCTTGCGCGCGTTCACTCCCGTCACCGTCTCGCGCCACTTCGCCTCGACCTCGGGACCACTCTCCAGCTCGGCCTCCAGCGTGGCCACCGCCGCCTCCGGCGCGGCCTCCGCCTCGGCCGTCACCGCGGGACCGGTCACGCTCGGCCACACCTCGCCGCCCGTCGCCGGGGCACTCGCCTGCGGCGCCTGAGCCGGCGCAACACTCGCCCGCGGCGGAGCGCTCGTGGCGCCCGGGCCCTGCGGACGCGGCGGGACCGACGCGACCGGACGCGGCGCCGATGCCGCCGGAGCCGCGGCCGGAGCCACCGCCGGAGCCGCATGAGCGCGCGCACCACCACCACCACCGGTCGGCGGCGGCGGACCACCCCGCGACGGAGCCGCGGCGCGTGGCGGAGCCGCCGGCGCCGCACCGCCCGCCAGGCGCTGCTCGAGCGCTTCGAGCTTCGCGAGGATCTCGGCCAGCGTCTCGCCCGGCTCGAGCGTCGCCATCTGCAGCAGCGCCGCCTCGAGGTGGATGAGCGGCTGCGGGCTGTCGCGCATCGGCCACGACGCCTCGGAGGCCAGCTTGAGCAGGCGCAGCAGGTCGTTCTCGCTCCAGGAGGCGCCCTGCTGGCGGAGCCGCTCCAGGTCCTCGCGGGCCAGCGCCACCAGGTCGCCCGCTTCGGGGTCCACCTTGAGGACGAGGATGTGGCGAATGTGCTCGCTCAGACCCTCGGCCAGCTCGCGCGCGTCGAGGCCCTTGTCGAACGCCCGGTGCAGCGCCTGCAGCGCCGCCTTCGGGTCGCGCTCCAGCACCGCGCCGGCGATGGCGAAGAACGCCTCGCGGTCGGCGATGCCCAGCACGCGCCGCACCAGCTCCTCGTTGACCTCCGCCTCGCCCGCCGAGACCACCTGGTCGAGCGCGCTCACCGCGTCGCGCATCGAGCCCTCGCTCTTGTGCGCCAGCAGCAGCGCCGCGCCCTCGGTCAGCGTGAAGCGCGTGCCCTCGGGATCGGCGGCCTCGCGAGCCTGCAGCTCGAGCAGCCGGTCAGCCACGCGGCGCAGCGGCACCCGCGCGAAGTCGAAGCGCTGCGTGCGCGAGCGGATCGTCTCCGGCAGCTTCTGCGGGTCGGTGGTGGCGAAGACGAAGACCAGATGCGGCGGCGGCTCCTCCAGCGTCTTGAGCAGCGCGGCGAAGGCGTCGCCCGAGAGCTGGTGGACCTCGTCAATGATGACCACGCGGTGCTTGCCACCGGTCGGCGAGAAGCGGACCTTCTCGCGCAGCGCCTGCACGTCGGCGATGCCGCGGTTCGAGGCGCCGTCAATCTCGGAGACGTCGAGCGAGGTGCCGGCCGTCACCTCGCGGCACGAGACGCACTCGTTGCACGGCTCGGCCGCGCTACGGCCCTCGAGGCCGCGGCCCTGGCAGTTGAGCGCCTTGGCGATCAGCCGCGCGCAGGTCGTCTTGCCGACGCCGCGCGCCCCGGTGAACAGGTAGGCGTGGGCGACCCGGCCGCCCTCGAGCGCGCGCGTCAGCACCGCGGTGACGTGCTCCTGGCCGATCACGTCGGAGAACGTCTGGGGCCGGTACTTCAGGGCAAGCGCGCGATGGGCCATGGCGGTCCCCATTCTACCTGTTAACGACTGTCTCAGGGAGCCAGGCCGCCGGATGGCCGTATGCAAGGCGGCGAGGGAGCGCCACCGCCGTCGCGGCCGACCCGCTACCGCGGGTGCCCGCCCACGTCGAGGATGGCGCGACCGGAGCCAACGCGGCAGACGACGGTCCAGCGGCTGCGAAAAGGGCCAGGGGGTACAGCGGCACTCCCGAGTTCATTGCTTACCGCTGCTACCTTCCGGTCCTGGCGGGGTTCACAAGTTCGGGTTGCGCTGGGCCTGGCCCAAGAAGATGGTGGAGATGAGCGGATTCGAACCGCCGACCCCCTCGTTGCGAACGAGGTGCTCTCCCAGCTGAGCTACATCCCCACACGTTTGGCGGGTCCGGCCCGCGCGCCTCGTCGTGGAGGCCGCGCGAGCAACCGGGCGGCACGCATTCTAGCAGGGGCCCGCGGCCGGTCAAGGCGGGCCTGCCCCCCGCCACCCGGGCCGCCCCGCCGCGCCCCGGCGTACCGGGGCCGCCGAGCCCGGCTTCAGCCGCGCTTGCGGGCCGCGAGCTTGCGGACCCGGTAGCGGATGATGGTCCGCGGGACCTTCACGTCCGGCCGGGTCAGGTACTCCTCCTCGTGCGGGCCCACGATCCGGTAGCCCTTCTCGACGATGAAGCGGTGCAGCTTCTCGATGCTCGGCCACTCCGCCGAGTACGGACCCTTGTGGAGGATCTGGGCCACCAGGCCGTACTCCCAGTTCGCCACCCGCACGCGCGTCTTGGGATCGGCCTGCACGAGCTTGCGGCCGGTGACGAACGGCGAGACCTCGATCCCCCAGCGCGCCTCCCACTTGGAGACCGGCGCCTTCATCGCGTTCATCCAGCGGCTGGCCAGGCGCCCCACGACCATCTTGCCCTTCGGGCCGTAGACCTCGAACTTGGTGGCGTAGGCCGTGCCCATGAGGGCGTTGATGCAGCGCTGGGCGACCTGCTTGGGGTGACCGATCGAGGTGACCGTCAGCACATGGCGCCGGGGCAGCCTCGTCAACTCGGGGACGAACGCGCGCATCTGCGGCTCCTTGCGGTGGGTCTCGTGGATGGCGGAGAGAGAGGGATTCGAACCCTCGAGGCGGTATTAGCGCCTACACGATTTCCAGTCGTGCTCCTTCAACCGCTCGGACATCTCTCCGCGGCGGATGGCGTGCGTCCCTGCAGGGAAATCGTTACCACGGCCCCACCGGCGCGAGCAAACGAGGCGGACCGACCCGGCGTGACATTTCGGGCGACTCGTGGGCGGCGGCAGCCGGCCGGGGCCCCGCCGGGCGCGATCCCGGCGCGCCACTCGCCCGGCGCGCCCGCCCCGGACCGCCGCGGGCCCCGGCGCCAGTGCGGCACCGGGGCCCGCCGTGGAGCCTTGCCGGCCCTAGACGACCTTCTCGAACCTCTCGTCCTTCGCCCCGCAGACCGGGCAGCGCGCGAAGTCCACCGTCTCGGCCGTCCAGCCGCAGACCGGGCAGACGTAGAACGGGACCGCGCTCTTCCAGTCGGCCAGGTGCTCGAGCGCCGCGGTGTAGAGCCGGGCGTGCTCCTTCTCGGCCTCGCAGGCGAAGCGGAAGACCCGCTCGGCCGCCGCGTCGCCCGCCGCCTTCGCCTCGACCAGGAAGCCCGCGTACATCGTCTCGAACTCGTAGGTCTCGCCGGCGATGGCGACCTTCAGGTTCTCGACCGTGCTCTTGACCTCGACCGGCGCGATCACGGCCTTCGGCTCGGCGCCCAGCTTGCGGATCACGCCCGCGTGGTTGCCGGCGTGGATCTCCTCGGCGCGGGCGGCCGCCCGGAAGAGCGCCGCGGCCTTGCCGTAGCCCTCGGCGTCGGCCTTCCTGGCGAATTCCACGTACTTCGCGCGGGCGTTGCTCTCGCCGTTGAACGCAGTCT
>CAYNPF010000060.1:0-11592 GCA_964398895.1 uncultured bacterium | reverse complement strand
CATCCCGCGGTCATCTCGCAGCCTCGGCTTGCGGTTCATGAATAGTCCCGGCTAGGCGACGCGGCGGAAACGAATGGCGGGGCGGCCTCCGGGCCGCCCCGCCTTCGCATGCCGCCCGATCCGCCGGATCCGGCGGCTACGTCCGGCGCAGCTTCTCGCGCAGGGTCTTGCGGTCAATGCCGAGGAGCTCGGCGGCCCGGCTCTTGTTCCCGCCGCATTCGCGCAGCACCCGCGCCACGTGCGCCCGCTCGGCCGCCGCCAGGGTGAGATCGGCTCCCGTCGTCCGCTCCAGCGCCCCGAGCATCTCGGCCGGCAGCTCGCCCGCCTCGACCGGCCCGGCGTGCCCGCTCCGCGCCAGGCGCGTCGTCAGCTCGCGCAGTTCGCGCACGTTGCCCGGCCAGGCGTGGGCCCGCAGGGCCACCTCGACCGTCCCCTCCAGCCCCCGCGCCGGCACACCGGCGTCGGCCGCGGTCTCCGCCAGGAAGCGCCGCGCCAGCAACACCACGTCCTCGCCGCGCTCGCGCAGCGGCGGGATCGCCACCGTGGCGGCGAAGGCACGAGCGGTCTCCCCCGGCTCCGCCGCCGCCGAGGCGACCACCGCGGTGCGGGCGCGGCCGCGCCGCTCGCGGCGCCCGCGGTCCAGCAGCGTCGTCACCCCGCGCCGCACGGCCTCAGCGGCCCCGTCGAGCGCCGACAGGTACAGCGTGCCACCGGCGCCGGCACCGGCCAGCTCCGCCAGGACCTCGTCGGCCGCGCGGCCCGGCGGCACCAGCGTGCGCGCATCGAGGCTGACGCGCTGAAACGGCCCGGTGCGGCCGGAGGCAGCATGCAGCGCACGCGCCGCCGCCTCCCGCCCCGATCCCGGCTCGCCGAGCAGGAGCACCGCACCCTCGCCGGCGGCGGCGGCCAGCTCGTCGAACAGGGTCAGCATGCCGCGCGAGCGACCGAGCAACCCGTGGAACTCGGTCAGGCTCGCGGCCGGCGCCCGCCCGGGCACCCGTCGCGCCAGCACGCGGCGCACCGCATGGAAGAGCTCCTCGTCGGTGAAGGGCTTGGCCAGGTAGTCGCAGGCGCCGAGCTGCAGGGCCTCGACCGCGCCCTCGATGGTGGCGTAGCCGGTGATCACGATCAGCTCGACGCCGGGGTGGCGCGTGCGCACCTGCCGGATCAGGTCCAGGCCCGAGACACCCGGCATGCGCACGTCGGTCACCACCAGGTCCACCGGCACGGACTCGAGCAGCGCCAGCGCGTCGGCCGCACCCGAGGCCGTGTGGACGGTGCCGCCCTGCGAGGCGAGGTTGCGCTGCAGCAGCTCGAGCGTGTCGGGTGCGTCGTCCACCACCAGGATGCGGGCATCCAGCGGGGCGGCCGGCCCCGGCGGTCGGGAGCGCCTAGAGCCGGGCATCGGATCCTCCCGCGCCCGCCGCGCCGCCCGGCAACGCGACGACGAAGCGGCTGCCGCGCCCCGGCTCGCTCTCCACCTCGATCGAGCCGCCGAGCGAGGTCACGATGCCGTGGGCGACCGCCAGGCCCATGCCGCTGCCCTCGCCCACCGGCCGGGTGGTGAAGAAGGGGTCGAAGCAGCGCTGCCGCACCTCCGCCGCCATGCCCTCCCCCGTGTCTTCGACGGTCAGTGTCACGCGCTCGCCGCCGCGGGTGATCACCGTGAGCTGGCCGCCCGCGGGCATCGCCTGCAGCCCGTTCACGGCCAGGTTGAGGAACGCCTGTTCGATCAGCGTCCGGTCAGCCGACACCGGCGGCAGATCCGGCTGCAGGCGCAGCAGGATCCTCACACCGTTGCGCCGGCAACGGCCCTCCAGCAGGAACAGGGAGTCGCGCACCACGTCGTTGAGCACGACGGGCTCGCGGGCGAGCGGCGCCTGGCGCGCGAAGATCAGCAGGCGGCGCACGATGTCGCGGGCGTGCAGCGAGGCCTTCACGATCTTGTCGAGATCCCGTCCGGTCTGGTCGGGCAGGCCGAAGCTGCGCTGAGCGAGCTGCGCGTAGCCAAGGATGGAACCGAGCGGCTCGTTCAGCTCGTGGGCCAGCCCGGCGGCGAGCTGGCCGATCATCCCCAGGCGCTCCGCCTGCCAGAGCTGCTGGCGCAGCCGCTCCTCGTCGCGGCCGGCCTGCTGGCGTTCGAGCAGTTGCCCGACCTGGCGGGCCAGCTCCTGGATGAGCGCGCGCTCCTCGCGCAGGAACGGTCCCTCGTCGGCCGCCGATCGGGCCTCGCGGTAGGAGACCTCGACCGTGCCGCGCCGCACGCCGTGCACGACGACCTCCGCCGACTGCACGGATGCCGCCGGGCCCCAGAGCGGCGTGGCCCAGGCGCGCTCGTCCACGCAGATGCGCGCCTCGGTGACCTCCGGGTACTGCCAGGCCGCCGGCAGCAGCGCCACGATCCCGGCCAGCGCCTGCTCGACGTCACCGTCGGCGCGCTCGACGACCCGTGCGATGCCGTAGAGGCAGGTCAGCTCCTTGACCCGTTCGTGCAGCGCCCACTCGACGCGCGCGCATTCCTCGACCCGGGCATCTCCTCGAACGTCGTCGCGGCTCACGAGCTCCCCCGGCGGGCGGGCGCCGATCCGACCGGGCCCGCTGGTGCGTTCCTCTCCGGCCCCCGGCCGCATCGGCCCCGGGGAACGGACCCGCCAAGGATGGCGGGGACGCGGCGGGGAATCAAGCGCCGCCCCGTCGGACGTTCCACGGCCGGCCGCGGGCCGCCCGTTCAGCCGGCGGTCGGCGGTCCCTCGATCTGCAGCCGCACCAGCGCCCGGCGCATCCGCCAGCGCACCCGCAGCAGCAGCGAGACCGCCACCACGACCAGGCCGACGAGCAACCCCCACCACAGGCCGACCGCCCCACCGCCGAGGCGGAAGCCCAGCAGCGCGCTGATCGGCATGCCCAGCAGCCAGAAGCCGACGATGTTCAGGACCATGGGCGAACGGGTGTCCCCGACGCCGCGCAGCACGCCGATCGAGACCACCTGGATCCCGTCGAAGACCTGGAAGACACCGGCGATCGGCAACAGCGCCACGGTCACCGCCACCACCGCCGCGTCCCGCGTGAACAGACGCGCCAGCGGTCCGGGCAGGCTCACCAGCACGATGGCCGTCAGCAGCATGAAGCCGGCGCCCAGCCCGAGCGCGGCAGCGGCCGAACGCCGCGCCCGCGACGCGTTGCCCCCGCCCACGGCCTGCCCGACCAGCACCGCGGCCGCGCCGCCGATGCCCTGCGGCACCATGAACGTCACCGAGGCGATGGTGAGGGCGATCTCGTGCGCGGCCATGGGCACCGTGCCGAGCCAGCCCATGAGCAGCCCCACCACGCCGAAGACGCCGTACTCGAGCTGCATCTGCAGCCCGATCGGCAGGCCCAGCCGCAGCGTGCCGGCCAGTGATCTCCGGTCCAGGATGCCCGGGCGCCGCGGCCGCAGCAGCGGCTGGAGGTCGCGCCAGGCCAGCGTCAGCAACCCCAGCGCCAGCGCGAAGCGGCTCACGGTGACCGTCAGCCCCGCCCCCACCGCCCCCAGCGACGGACAGCCCAGGTGCCCGAAGACCAGCGTCCAGCCCAGCACGACGTTCAGCAGGTTGACCGCCAGGATGGTCAGCACGATGGCGCGCATGCGTCCCATCGCCTGCAGGCTCTGGCGCAGGACGAGGAAGACGAAGAACGGCAGTATTCCCGGCACCGCGACCATCACGTAGTCCGCCGCCAGCGGCACGACATCGGCGGGCTGGCGCAGCAGGTCGAGGACCGGCCGCGCCGGCAGGAAGAAGGGCGCCGTCGCCAGGCTCAGGCCCAGCGCCAGCACCAGACCCCGCTGCACCGCGCGGGCTACGGCCTCGCGGTCACCGGCGCCGTGCGCCTGAGCCACCAGCGGATCGAGCGCCATGAGCGCGCCCCAGGCCAGCAGGCCGAGCCAGACGAAGTAGAGGTTGCCCAGCGCCGCGGCCGCCAGGTGCGCGGCCGAGACGTGCCCGACCATGACGATGGGCACGACCCCGAGCAGCATCATGCCGAGTTGCACGACGACCACCGGCAGGGCCAGCTCCCACAGCCGGTCGAGGTCGTCCCGCTGCGGAAACAGATGATGACGGCGCAGACGCGCGAGGATCGTGGGGTCCGCGGACATGGGACTGCGCAGCATGCCCGGAAAGCCCGCGTCGCGCCAGCCGGGGCGCCCGGCGCGCCCGGTCAGCGCAGGCGGATGAGGCGCAGGCTGCGGCGCGGGTCGGCGCCGCGGGCGAGGTAGATGCCCGGCGCCACCGGCCGGCCGGCGTCGAGACCGTCCCAACGGACCGTCCCGGCCGAGGAACGGATGCCCTCGCCGGTCCAGGCGACGCGGCGGCCGGCGAGGTCGTAGACGACCACGTCGGCGCCCAGCCCCCGCAGCTCCACCGGGCCGCGGCTGGGATTGGGCCACGCCTGCGGCGGCGGAGCGACCGGATCGGCGGCGACGTCGAGCAGGCCGGGCAGGAAGAACCACCCCGAGCGCGGTGTCGCGCGGGTCAAGTCGCCGGCGCGGTCCTCGGCCTCGACCGACCACCAGTACCAGTGACCGACCGCGAGCCCCAGGTCGCTCAGCGAGGTCGCCGCGGTCCGCACGACGCGCGCGTCCACCAGGGTCGAATCCGAGCCGATGCGCACGAGGTAGCGGACCTGGTCGCCCGGATCCGGATCGGCGGCCGCGGCCCAGCGCAGGCCGGCCCAGGCCGTGTCGCCGGGCAGCGGCGACTGGAGCGCGAAGTCGCCGGGGCGGGACGCGAAGGGCACGCCGAAGTGGCGCCGGGCCCGCTCGATGCGCGCCAGCACGGTGTCGCGCTGCCAGGCCGGCGACCACGCGGGACGGGACAGGACGAGGTCCTCGTAGCGATCGAGACCGTCGAGCCAGCGCGACATCGCCTCGGGCCGGCACGCCGGTGCGCCGTCGTGCAGGATGCGCACGGCGTTGGTGTAGGCCACCGCCGCGGCGGCCGCCGTCGCCGGGTGGCCGGCGGTCCCGTCCACGCGCAGCAGCAGCCAGCCGGGGCGGGCGAGGCGCAGCACGAACGAGGTGTCGAAGCTGCAACTCGCGGAGGCGGCGGCGAAGGGGCGCGTCCATACGTCCACGCCGTCGGCTACCACGGTCACGCCGGACAGCCCGATCGCGCACAGCGCCTCCAGCGAGACGGTGGCGACCAGCGAGTCCCCGGCCACCTCCAGCGTCCCTCCCGGCTCGCAACCCGCGACGCTGAAGGTCGGGACCAGCGGGAAGCTGGTGACGAAGCAGCGTCCGGCGGCGAACGCCTGCAGCCAGCGGTCGTGGTCCAGGGCACCCACGCCGGGGTGAGCGTAGACGCGCCAGCCACCCGGCGGGCCCGACTGGTACCAGTTCAGCGCCGCGTCCGTGCCCGCCGAGGGCGGCGTGCGCGAACCGGCGGAGAGCAGGGCGTACCAGTCCGCCGTATCCACCTCGGGGTCGTTGCTGTAGGAGACGAGATCCACCGCGTCGAGGCCTCCCAGCGCCTCGAGCACGGGCAGCTCGCGGGCGAGCCCGGCCCCCGGCCAGGTCGAGAGCAGGTCGTAGTCATCGGTGCTGTGGGGGTGCGCGAGCACGACCCGCGCCCCGTCCTGCTCGTGCACCTGCGCCGCCAGGTCCACCAGCATCGGCCACGGTGGCTGCGGGTCGAGGCAGCAACCGGTGGACACGCCGCTGCGCAGCCCCGGCAGCCCGACGTGCCCCCCGGTCTGGTTCCGGTGCTCGTAGCTGAAGTAGAGGATCGTGTTCGCGTCCGAGACCGGGTGCGGCGCCCCGCTGAACTGCCAGTCCTCGTCCAGCAGCTCGAGGATCGAGAGACCCTCGGCCCGGGCCACGTCCCGCGCCTGCGCCGGCGACAGGCTGTAGTCGTACGGCAGGTGGCGGGCGTGCGCGTGGAGGTCGCCGCCGAACCAGCCCTGCGCGGGGAGGTCCACGAGGCGCGCGAGGGTGACGGTCAGCGTCGTGTCCCCGGCCACCTCGACCACCTGGCGCAGCGGCGTGTACTCGAAGCCGTGCGCGACCGTGATGGTGGTGGCACCGGGGGGAACCGACACCGTGGCCGTGCCATTCACGTAGAAGCAGCCGCCGCGCGGCGCGTGGCTGAGGAGCGTCGCATCCGCTCCGTTCGGGCACGCCCGGCCGTCGGACCCGGTCACCGACGCGCGGGCCGGCAACAGTCGGCCCGACTCGTCGTTCACGATCAACGTGAGGGGAACGAGCCCCGTCGCCTCGGCGACGGTCGTGCGGGGCCCGGATCCGTTCCCCGAGACCCGGTTCTGGGCGCGCAGGGGTCTCGGCCCGGCGGCGAGGAGCAGGGCTCCGAAGAGGAGAAGGGATGCGGGGTGTCGTGCGCCCATCGAGGCTCGCTTCCGGACGGGCCCCCGTCCTTCGGGGGCAGGACGTAATGGTACCCAACCGGAGCCCGGCACGGGAAGTCGGGCCGCTCCCCGCCGGGCATGGTACGATCGTGCAGGTCGAAAGCCGCCCAGGGCGTGTCCACCGAGGGCTCCTCCGTGCACCAGCACCGCCGCCGGTTCATCCTGCTGCTGCTCCTCCTGCTGGCCGCGGTTCCGGCCCGCGCCCACGAGACCCGCCACGTCGTCATCGTGGTCGTGGACGGCGCCCGCTACAGCGAGACCTTCGGCGACTCGACCCTGGCCAACGTGCCGCGCATGGGCCGCGACCTCGCCCCCCTGGGCTGCCGGGGCGCGAGTTGGAACGCGGGCGTGACCACCACCGTACCTGGCCACGCCGCCATCCTCTCCGGCGTCTACCAGGATCTGGCGAACGACGGCACCGAGCGGCCGCACCTGCCCCTGATCTTCGAGTACTACCGCGCCGCCACCGGGGCGCCGCGCACCGACACCTGGTTCCTCTCGGCCAAGGCGAAGCTCGACGTGCTGTCGAACAGCGACGACCCCGCCTACGGGGACAGCCTGGGCGCCGCCGTGGACGTGACCTGCCCGAGCGACTCGGCGATCGTGGCCCGGACCGAGATCATCCTGCGCGATCGCCACCCCACCATCGTGGCGATCAACCTGCCGCGCACCGACCAGGTCGCGCACACCGGCGACTGGGCCGGCTACCTGGCCGCGCTGCAGCAGGCCGACTCGCTGGTCTACGACCTCTGGCAGTCCATCCAGTCCGATTCCGTCCTCGCCGGTCACACCACGCTGTTCGTGACCAACGACCACGGCCGGCACGACGACGCCCACGGCGGCTTCACCAGCCACGGCTGCGGCTGCGACGGCTGCCGCCGCGTCATGCTGCTGGCGCTCGGACCGGACTTCCGGGCCGGCTTCGTCAAGCACAACCTGGCGCAGCCGGTGGACATCGCCGCCACCGTCGGCGAGTTGCTCGGCTTCCCCATGCCGTGGTCGAAGGGCCGCGTGATGGCCGACCTGTTCGACGGCGAGGAGCCGGCCGGCGTCGGCCCCGACGCGCCGGGGCCGCGGCTGCGGCTGGGCGGAGCGCTCCCGAACCCGACCCACGGCGCCGTGCGCGTCCCCCTCGACGCCCCCCGGGCCGGCCACCTGCACGTGGACGTGCTCGACGTGCAGGGCCGTCGCGTGGACACCGTCGCCGACGAGGAGGTCACCTCCGGCAGCCACGTCCTCGCCTGGACGGGCCGGACCGCGGAGGGCCGGTCGGTCGCCCCCGGCACCTACTACCTGCGCGCCCGCCTGGGCGCCGCCGAGGCCGCAACGCGCGTCGTGGTGCGCTGAGGAGTCCCTTGACAGGGGCCACCCCGCGCGTGCCAGAGTGCGGCCGAAGGAGGTCCGAGCCATGGCCATCCGCTTCCTGGTCACCGGGGGCACGTTCGACAAGGAGTACAACGAGCTCACCGGTCAACTGTTCTTCAAGGACTCCCACATCCGCGAGATGCTGCGTCTCGGGCGCGCCAATCTCGACCTCGAGATCCGCACCCTGATGATGATTGACAGCACCGAGATGACCGAGGTGGACCGGGAGCTGATCCTGAAGAGCTGCGTCGAGTCGCACCGCAAGCGCATCGTCATCAGCCACGGCACCGACACCATGGCCGAGACCGCGCGCTACCTCGGCGAACGGGTGAAGGACCGCACGATCGTGCTCACCGGGGCGATGGTGCCCTACACCTTCGGCAGCTCCGACGGGCTCTTCAACCTCGGCAGCGCGCTGGCCTTCGTGCAGACGCTGCCGCCCGGCGTCTACGTCGCCATGAACGGGCGCTGCCTGCCCTGGGACGACGTGCGCAAGAACCGCTCGACCGGGCAGTTCGAGCGGACGAAGGACCGGTAGAACGACGCGCGGGCCCGGTCCGTGGGGACCGGGCCCGCGCCGCTTCCGGAAGCCGCCGCCTAGCTCTCGGCCTTCGCGCGCCGCGCGTCGAGGTAGAGGTAGGCACAGAGACCGATGAACAACACGAGCGAGATGATCTGCGTGGGGTTCGAGCCCTCCGCGTACCCCTGGATGTGCCGCGTCAGCTCGACCCACTGGCCCACCGACAGGAACTGCCCGGCCAGGTCGGGGTCCGGGACGTGGGTCGGAATCAGGTGGAGCACGGCGCCGAGCACCCCGGCCAGCGCCCCGCCGGCGATGAAACCGCTGGCGAGCAGCGTGCCGCGGTTGACGCGGGCCTTGACGATCTTCTCGTCCCGGCTCGACTTCTCGACCCAGTGCGAGATCAGGCCGCCGATGAACAGCGGCGTGTTGATCGCCAGCGGCAGGTACATGCCGATGGCGAAGGCGAGCGGCGGGATGCCCATCATCACCAGCAGCAGCGAGAGCACCAGCCCCACGGCGTAGAGCAGCCAGGTGACCGGCGCCTTGTCGAAGATGCCGCCGAGGATGGTGGCGAACAGGTTGGCCTGCGGCGCGGGGACCGCGTTCGTGTCCATGAAGCCCGAGATGAACTTGCCGCTGGCCGGGTCCAGGTGACCGAAGGCCTTGTGAATGAGCAGCACGGTGAGCGCCACCCCCACGGCGGCGAACAACGTGCCGATCACCTTCGAGATCTCCTGGCGACGCGGCGTCGCCCCCAGCCAGAAGCCCACCTTGAGGTCGGTGACGAAGCCGCCGGCCATGGACAGCGAGGTGCAGACCACCGCGCCCATCACGATGGCGGCGTATTTGCCGAACTCGCCCTGCAGGCCGACCGCCACCAGCGCGCTCGAGCCGATGATCAGCGTGACCAGGGTCATGCCCGAGATCGGGTTGTTGCCGGTCATCGCCGTGGCCAGCGCCGCCACGGTGGTGAACAGGAAGGCGAAGACGAAGGCGATGGCCAGGCCGGTCAGAGCGATCTGCGGGGCCCTGGCCGCCACCGCCGGGTCGCCGTGGCTGAGCAGGATGTAGAAGAAGACGCCAATGGCGATGGCGCAGACGACGATGCTGCCCAGCACCGTGCTCATCTTGAGGTCGCGATCGGTGCGCGGCACCTGGTCCCCGGCCCCGTGCTTGCGGAAGATCTGCTGGAAGCCCAGCGAGAAGGCCCGCACGATGGTGGGCAGGGCCTTGACGATGCCGATGATCCCCGCCCCCGCCATGGTGCCCACACCGATGCGCTGGGCGTAGAGACGGAAGATCTCGTTGGCGCTCATCGCGGGGATGAAGTTGCTGAAGCCGGGCAGCGGTGCCGGCGGGATGGCCAGCGCCGGAATGTGCTGGCCGAAGTGGTAGACGAGCGGCACCAGGATCAGCGCCGAGAAGAAGCCGCCGGCGCAGATGATCGCCGAGAAGCGCAGGCCGGTGATGTAGCCGAGCCCGACGATCATGGCGATGGCGTTGACGCTGATCGTGGCCTTGAACTTGTTGGCCAGGTCGTCCATCACCGGAAGGAAGCGGAAGTTGATGTTCTCGTTCCAGGCCTTGAGCGTGACGGCGAGGAAGTCGTAGGCGCCGCCGAGGAGGGCCGCCACGACCAGGGTCCGGGCCTGCTCGCCGCCCTTCTCACCGGTGACGAACACCTCGTTGATGGCGGTGGCCTCGGGGAAGGGCAGCTTGCCGTGCTGCTCGACCACGAAGTAGCGCCGCAGCGGGATCAGGAACAGCAGGCCGAGGAAGGCCCCCAGCACCGAGACGATGAAGATCGTCAGCAGCATGGACAGCGTGTCGGGCGCCACGCCCATGATGTAGAGCGCCGGCAGGGTGAAGATCGAGCCCGCCACGATCAGGCCGGAGGCGCCGCCGATGCTCTGCACGATGACGTTCTCGAGGATGGTGTTCTTGCGCTGGAACATCCCCGAGACGCCGATCGAGAGGATGCTGATCGGGATCGCCGCCTCCATCACCTGCGCGATCTTGAGGCCGGAGTAGGTCGAGGCCATCGCGAAGACGATCACCATGACGATGCCGGTGATCACCGAGCGCGCGGTGAACTCGGGGACGGTCGCCGACGGCGGCACGAACGGCTCGTAGGTCTCGCCCGGCTGCAACTCGCGGTAGGCCGCGGGGTGCAATTCGAGCTTGCCCCCCGGTCCCGACTGCTGGCTCGAACTCATGCGCTGCCCTCCTGGTGGGTGGGAATCCGCGGGATGCTACCCCAGCGGCCGCGGGCGAGGCAACGAAAACGGCCGGCCCGGTGACCGCCACAGGCGGAACCGGCGTCCGGCCGTCGTTCGTCCGCGCCCGTCCGTCCGCCGCGGGCGGATCGGGGCGCGAGCGGTCAGGCCCCCGCGCGCGTCAGATCCAGCACGTTACCGTGGCGCATGTCGCTCCGCTTGAGCAGGATCGCGAAGATCAGACCGACCACGCCCAGCGAGGCGAACATCACCATGCTCGCGGTGTAGCCGTGCGTGACGTCGCGCAGCCAGCCGTTGAGGAACGGGAACAGGCCGAGACCGATGTTCTGGATCATGGTCATCAGCCCGAAGGCCGTGCCGACGCGGTTCTTCTCCACGATCAGCGGCACCGACGGCCAGATCGCCGCGGGCACCAGCACGAACGAGGCGCCGAGCAGGAACATCGGGAAGCGCGGCGGGACCATGGTGAAGGCGAGCACCAGGTAGCACGGGATCATCAGCAGCGCGCCGAAGATCATGATGCTGGCGCGCCGGCCGATCCTGTCCACCATCGCGCCGGCGAAGGCGGCGAGGCAGAGCGAGCCGAAGATGATGATGGACGAGGTGCCCGGCGCGGTGTCGAACATGTGCAGCAGGTTGACGAACACGCCCTGCAGGAAGCTCCCGGCAGCCGGGGCGGTGAGCGGCAGGCCCCACTTCTCGTGGAACAGGTCGGTGGAGAGCGCGGTGAACGGGAAGATGGCCGAGTACCAGGTCACGCACAGCGCCACCGCGTACCAGTACGAGGAGTTGAACTTGGCGATGTCGGCGAAGACGATCTTGTCGCCCGCCCCACCCTCCTCCAGCTTCAGCGGCTTCTCGGCCGCCTTGTCCATGGCGAAGTAGGCCAGGTTCGCCACCAGGCTCACCGCACACAGCCCGGCCGCGACCCACAGCGCCATCTGCCAGCCGAACCGGCTCGCCAGCAGCTCCTCGGTGTTGAAGCTGAACAGCGTCCCCAGCCGGGCGATCATCAGCGTGAACCCGAACGAGAACGCGAGCTCCTTGCCGCGGAACCACCGCGACAGG
>CAYNPF010000059.1:0-11809 GCA_964398895.1 uncultured bacterium | reverse complement strand
GCTCATGTGGATGCCGCCGCAGACCACCACGCCGCCCGGCACCACCGCGCGCAGCGCGGCCGGCACCAGCGCGCCGACCGGCGCGAAGATCAGCGCCGCGTCCAGCGGCACCGGTCCCGCCTCGTCCGAGCCGCCGGCCCACTTCGCGCCCAACGAGCGCGCGAAGGCCTGCGCCGCCTCGTCGCCCGGGCGGGTGAAGGCGTAGACCTCGCGGCCCTGGGCGATCGCCACCTGCGCCACCAGGTGCGCCGCGGCGCCGAAGCCGTAGATGCCCAGCCGCTCGGCGTCGCCGGCCCTGGCCAGCGTGCGGTAGCCGATCAGCCCCGCGCAGAGCAGCGGCGCGGCGGCCACGTCGCCGAAGGCGGCCGGCAGGGCGAAGCAGAAGCGCTCGTCGGCGACGCAGAACTCGGCGTAGCCGCCGTCGAGCGTGTAGCCGGTGAAGCGGGCGGCGGCGCAGAGGTTCTCGCGACCCGAGCGGCAGTAGGCGCATTCGCCGCAGGTCCAACCCAGCCAGGGCACGCCGACGCGATCGCCCGGGCGATGACGCGTCGCCCCCGGGCCGAGCGCGTCCACCACGCCGGCGATCTCGTGCCCCGGGACCAGCGGCAGCTTTGGCCGCGGCAGCTCGCCATCCACCACGTGCAGGTCGGTGCGGCAGACGGCGCAGGCGCGCACGCGCACGCGCACCTGCCCAGGTCCGGGCTCGGGCACGGGCAGCTCGACGGCGCACAGCGGCGCGCCGGTCCGCTCGAGGATCATCGCTCGCATGGGGCCGGTCTCCCTTCGTCCATCTCGATCGCCGGGCTCCAGTCTAGCGCCGATCGGCCCGGTCCGCCGCCCGGACCGCGCCCGTCGGCGCGGAGGGCGCGCCCGTGCCTCCCGTGGCAGACCCCCGCCGCGCTCTGCTAGGCTCCCACCCATGAGAACTCATCCGGTAGTCTGGTCGCTCGCGCTCGCCGCGCTCGTCACCGCCACGGCCGCGGCTCCGATCCACGCGGCGAGCGGGCCGCGGTCGAAGCCGGCGGGTGCCGTCGTCGCCGGCAAGTCGGCGTCATCGCGGCTCGCCCTGCCCTTCATCGAGAACGATTATCCCCGGGCGCTCGCCGAGGCTCGGGCCCGCAAGGTCCCGCTCTTCATCGAAGCCTGGGCCCCGTGGTGTCACACCTGTCGCTCGATGAGGGCCTTCGTCCTCACGGACAGGTCCCTCGCGCGTCACGCCGGGCGGTTCGTCTGGCTGGAGGTGGACACCGAGCGGAAGCAGAACGCGCCGCTGCGCAAGCAGCTCGGCATCACCGCGCTGCCCACCTACTACGTCCTCGACCCGAAGGACGAGCGTGTGGCACTGCGCTGGCTGGGCGGATTCACGGTCGCCCAGTTCGAGCAACTGCTCGCCGATGGCGAGGCGGCGGTCACCGGGCGGAAGGTGGCCGGTCCGGCGGACGAGGCGCTGGAGCAGGCCGACCGCGCCTACGGCTCCGGCGACTACCCCGCCGCGGCGAAGGCCTACACCGCGGCGCTGGCGGCGGCCGGTCCGGGCTGGACGCCGTATTCGCGCGCCATCGAGGCGCTGCTCTACTCGCTCGACGAGGGTGAGGATCGGGCGACGGAGCTGAAGGTGGCGAACGACGCCTGGACGCGGCTCAAGGACACGCCGTCGGCCGCCAACGTCGTCTCCTACGGGCTCGACGCGGCCCTGGCGCTGCGCGACACCGGGCAGATGCTGTCGGTGATGGCCGTGGCCCGCTTCGAAGCCCGCGCCCGCAGGTTGCTGGCCGACAGCTCGCTGGCCCTTGCGGCCGACGACCGCTCCGGTCTCTACATCTCGCTGATGGAGGCCCGCCGGCAGGTCGGCGACGGCGCCGGCGCCCATGCGGTGGCGACGGAGTGGGCGGCGTTCCTCGAGGCCGCGGCGGCACGGGCGAAGACGCCGGAGCAGCGTGCGGTCTTCGATCCGCACCGGTTGTCGGCCTACCTGGAGCTGGACGAACCCGAGCGGGCGGTGCCCATGCTGCTGGCCAGCGAGCGCGATCTGCCCAACGACTACAACCCCTCGGCGCGGCTGGCCACCGCCTACAAGGCGATGAAGCAGTGGGACGAGGCGCTGGCGGCCTCGGACCGCGCGCTGGCGAAGGCCTATGGACCACGCAAGCTGGGGATCTACTCGACGCGCCTGGAGATCCTGATCGGCAAGGGCGACGTCGCGGGCGCGCGGACCGCGCTCGCGGAGGCGCTGGCCTACGCGGATTCGCTGCCGGCCGAACAGCGCTCGGAGAGCACGCTCACGGCTCTTCGCAAGAAGCTGGACGAGGTGAAGTAGCCTCGATCGGCGACGACGAGGGCGGCGGGGTCGGGACCCCGCCGCCCTTCGCGCGCCTCAGTCCACCGCGGGCGCGGGGGAGGCCCAGGCCACCACGGCGATGCCGGCCAGGATCACCAGCGCGCCGAGCAGCGTGACCGGACCGGGCACCTCGCGCAGCAGCACCCAGGCCAGCGCGCTCGATCCCACCGGTTCGCCCAGCAGCGCCACCGCCACCAGCGAGGCCGGCAGGTAGCGCAGCGCCCAGTTGAAGCTCGTGTGCCCGAGCAGTTGCGGCACCAGCGCGAGCAGCGCGATCCACAGGCAGGTCATGGGCGACAGGCAGAGGAAGCTCCGGCCCGTGATCGCCATCGCCGCCAGCAGGATCACCGCGGCGGCGCCGTAGACGAGGGTGACGTAGGGCACGAGGCCGAGGTCGGCGCGCAGGCGGCGGCCGACCATGAGGTTGCCCGCCATCATCCAGGCGCCGGCCAGGGCGAGGAAGTCCCCGAGCAACGCCCCGGCGCGCGGCGCCGCGCCGATCGGGCCGGCATCGCCGAGGCCGACGAGCACGCCGCCGGCCAGCGCCAGCAGGATGCCGCTCGCCACGCGGCGGGTGAGCGGCTCGCGCAACACGACCGGTGCCAGCAGGCCCACCCACAGCGGAGTGGTCGTGACCAGCACGACCGAGCTGGCCACAGTGGTGCGCTCGAGCGACGCGATCCACAGCGCGAAGTGGGCTGCCAGGAACGCGCCCGCCAGCAGCGCCAGGCCGAGCTGCCGCGCGGTGAGCCGCGCCAGCGCCGGGCGGTGACGCGCGAGCGCCACCGGCGCCAGCACCAGCGCCGCCAGCGTCAGCCGCCCCGCGGCGATGGTGAGCGAGGGGGCGCCGGGCTGGGCGTAGCGGATGAAGATCGAGGCGGTCGAGACCGCAAGGATGCCGAGGAGGAGGACGCCGAGCCTGGAGAAGCGCGGGCTCACGGCTGCTCGAGCGAGTCGGCCAGCGTCGGCCACAGCCGCGGCATGTCGTGCAGCAGGCGGCGCAACTCGGCGAGCACGCGCGGGTCGGCGCTGCCGGCGACGAGACGCGCCCGCGCCGCCGCCGCGGTCGCCCCGTCGCCCGCCTGCGCGGCGGCACCGCCGAGGCCCGCCCAGGCGGCGAGGTCGGCGGGATCGTGGCGCAGCATGGCGCCGAAGGCGCGGGCGGCGGCGGCGTGATCGCCGGCGTTGGCGGCGGCGATCCCCCAGGACAGGAGCGTGCCGCGCGTGGGCAGGACGGCGGCCTCCTGCTCGTAGGCCGCGGCGGCGTCGGCCCAGCGGCCGAGCGCGAGGTTGCGCTCGCCGAGGAAGTCGCAGAGGAACGTGCGCTCGATCACGTCGCGGCCCGGCGGCCCGGCGAGCAGGGCCCGGGCCCGCGCCAGGCCCGCGTCCACATCGTGCGCGTGCAGCAGCAGGGCCAGCGCGGGCGTGACCGCGACCAGGGCCGTCGCCACCGCCAGCCGGGTCGCGGGCGGCCGGGCGGTGGCGAAGCGCGCACCCAGCGTCCAGATCGCCAGCGCGGTGAAGACCACCGCCGCCGGGGCCAGCACCTCCCAGTCGCGGAACAGCCCCTGGCGCGGTCGCACCAGCAGCACGATCGGCACGCAGGCCAGCCCCAGCAGGAGCAGGTAGACGACCTCGGGGCTGCGCCGCGTGCGGCGCGGCAGGCCGGCGGCCAGAGGCAGCAGCAGCAGGAGCGGGGCGGCGAGCAGCACGGCGTTGACGAGGTCGAGGGCGTGCCCCGACGCGCCGCCGGAACGCAGGTGCATGGGCACGTCGTAGGTGGCGACGATCACGCGCAGGCGCGGCAGCAGTGCCGCCAGCGTGACGAGCGGCGGCAGCGCCGCCAGGGCGATGCGCGCAGCGCCGTCGCGCCGGGCGCCGCAGCGCCACCACACCCAGGCCGCCGCCGGCAGGAAGACGAGCGCCCCGCGATGGTCGAGCAGCGCGACCGTCAGCAGCAGGCCGAAGCGCAGGTGGCCGCGGCCGTCGCGCAGCAGCCGCAGGCCGGTCACGATCAGCGCCAGCGCCAGCACGCACTGGTCGGCCGTGGTCTTGGGGAAGCCGGTGAACACCGCCAGCGGCGCGCCGAGGGCGAGCGCCAGCGTGAGCCACGGGGCCGCGGCGGCCGTGGCCTCGCCGGCGGGAACGAGGCGGACCAGCGCCACCGCCAGGGCCGCGAGCAGCGCCGCTTCCAGCGCGCCGAGGCTGCGGGCGTAGAGCGCGGTGGGCCAGCCGGCGTGCGCCTGCAGCCAGCGCGGCAGGTGGTAGTGCAGGAACGCGTCGAGCGGCAGCGACTGCGGCAGCACGGCGTCGAACATGCCCTGCTCGATGGCGTGCTGGCGGAGCTGGAAGTCGCCGAGGAACCAGGTGCGGTCCGGCAACAGGAGCACGAGCGCGGCGAGCAGCGCCGCCGCGATCGCGCCGGCCCACACGCGGCTGCCCAGCAGGCCGCGGCCCAGCGGTGCGGTGGCGCGGGCCAGCGCGTCGCCCACCGCGGGGATCAGGGCGGCGGCCGAGAGCGCCCACAGCGCCCAGCCCAGCGCGGCCGGCAGCGAGCGTTGCAGGTCCAGGCCCCAGCCCCAGGTGCCGGGGGCGAGGGTGGCGACGGCCCGCAACAGGACGAGCAGCGCCAGCGGCGCGAACACGGCGGCTCCCGGCGGGCGGGTGCCCGCCGGGGGATCGGCCGCGCGTTCCCGGCCGCGTCGGCTCACAGCGTCTTCGGGATGGCGGCGGTCAACACCTCGGGCTCGTCCCGGGTGACCACCACGTTGTCCTCGATGCGGATGCCGCCGAAGCCGATCAACCCGTCCACCTTCGCCCAGTTGACCGCGTCGCGGTAGCGCGCCCGACGCTCGGGGTCGTTGAGCAGCGCGGGGATGAAGTAGAGCCCCGGCTCGACGGTGGTGACGAAGCCCGGCTCGAGCGGGAAGTCGCAGCGCAGGAAGGCCAGGCCGAAACGCTCGCTGCGCTTGCGCCCCGGCAGGTAGCCGCTGGCGTCGCGCACGCCGAGGCCGACGAGGTGGCCGAGTCCGTGCGGGAAGAACAGCGCGTGCGCGTCCTGCTCGACCAGCGAGTCCGGCGCGCCGCGCAGGATGCCGAGGCCGACCAGCCCTTCGGCCAGGTCCCGCGCCACCGCCAGGTGCACCTCGCGCCACTCGACCCCGGGCCGGCAGCGCTCGATGCCGCGCACCTGCGCGGCCAGCACCACCTGGTAGAGGTCGCGGAAGAAGCCGCCCGGCGTGCCGGCCTGGTAGGTGCGGCTCACGTCGCTGGCGTAGCGGCCGATCTCGGCGCCGGCGTCCACCAGCACGGAGTCGCCGTCGCGCACCGCGCGGTCGCCGGGGGCGAAGTGCAGCACGCCGGAGTCGCTGCCGGCGGCGATGATGGTGCCGAACGCGGTGCGATCGCCGCCGTGGCGCAGGAACGCCAGTTCCAGCTCGATCTGCAGCGCCCGCTCGGTCACACCCGGCCGGATCAGCTCGCGGAGCGTGGCGAAGCCGGCCGCGGTGGCCGCGGCCGCGCGCCGCATGCGCTCCAGCTCGACCTCGTCCTTGGGCCGCTGCGCCTGCAGCAGCTTCTCGGCCACCTCGGCGGTGAGCGCCGCGTCGGACGCGACGCCGGCGAGCGGCACGCCCAGCATGGCGAGCCGGAGGCCGCGCCGGGCGGCGAGCCAGCCTTCGAGCTTCGAGAGCGGCGTGCCCTCGACGTCCTGGCGGCCCTCCCAGACGCGCTCGTCCTCGGTGACGTCGGGCACGAAGTCGGTCCAGCCCTCCCGCGGGTCGAAGGCGACCACGCCGCCCACGCACTCGCGGTCGGCGAGGAAGATGTAGGCCGAGTGGGAGAGGAACGGGTAGGTCTGGTCCTGGCCGCCGGGGATCGAGATGGGTTCGCCCGCGCCGACGAGGACGATCCCGTCGGTGAGGCCCCAGGCGGCGGCGACGCGGGCGCGGCGACGCTCGAGATAGCTGGACATGCGGGAGGCTCCGGGGACCGCGGATGCGCGATGGCCGACGGGGGTCCCGGACCCGTGGGCCGCTGCCGGGATGCCGGAGCGGGCGCGGCCCGCCCCGGATTCGCGACAGCCTACCGCCGGACCCGCCGGGGCGCCACATGCGGGCGGGTCCGGGCGGGTCCGGACATGCGCGCCCGAGCCGTGGCTGCGGCTCGCGCGTCGCGCTCCACGTCCGCCGCGGCCATCCCGCATCCTCCGGCTTGCGGTTCATGAATCGCCCGGGCTAGCGTGAGGCCGGGCGGCCGGGCCGCCGGAGGAGGAGCCGTGGAACGCGACGACATCGTGGACATCCGTCGCGACGGGGCGGAGGTGCTGGAGTGGGTGGCGCGCTACCTCGAGCGCGTGGGCAAGCTGCCGGTGCTGGCGCAGGTCGAGCCGGGCGCGATCCGCGCGCGACTGCCGCAGTCGCCGCCCGAGACCGCCGAGCCCTTCGCCGCCGTGCTGCGCGATCTCGACCGGATCCTCCTGCCGGGGATCACGCACTGGCAGCACCCGCGCTACTTCGCCTACTTCGCCAACACCGCCTCGGAGCCGGGCATCCTCGCGGAGCTGCTGGCCGCGGCACTCAACCAGGTGGGCTTCCTCTGGCGCACCGGGCCGGCGCTCACCGAGCTGGAGATCGTGGTGCTCGACTGGCTGGCACAGCTCCTCGGCCTGCCCGCTGGCTGGCACGGGCACATCGAGGACACGGCCTCGACCTCGACCTTCGCCGCGCTGATCGCGGCGCGCGAGGCCGCGCCCGGCCGGCGCGTGGTGGTGTGTTCGGAGCAGGCGCACTCGTCGGTGGAGAAGGCCTGCCGCATGGCCGAGCTCACGCCGCGCCAGGTGCCGGTGGACGCGGCCTTCCGTCTGCGCCCGGAGGCGCTCGACCTCACCGACGCCTGTGCGGTCGTGGCCACGGTCGGCACGACCTCCACCACCTCGGTGGACCCGGTACCGGAGATCGCCGAGGCCTGCGCGCGGGCCGGGGTCTGGTTGCACGTGGACGCCGCCTACGCCGGTTCGGCCATGGTCTGCCCCGAGTTCCGCTGGGCCTTCGCCGGGGTGGATCGCGCCGACTCGCTGGTGGTGAACGCGCACAAGTGGCTGTTCACGCCGATGGACTGCTCGTGCCTGTGGAGCCGGCGGCCCGAGGCGCTGCGCCACGCCTTCAGCCTGGTGCCCGAGTACCTGCGCACCACCGACGGTGCCGAGGTGAGCCTCATGGACTACAGCCCGGTGCTCGGGCGGCGCTTCCGCGCGCTCAAGCTCTGGGCGGTGCTGCGCTGCCACGGGCGCGCCGGGCTGCAGGCGCTGATCCGCGAGCACGTGCGGCTGGCGGCGCTCTTCGAGGGCTGGGTGCGGGAGACACCGGGCTGGGAGCTGTGCGCCCCGAGGACGTTCTCGGTGGTCTGCTTCCGGCGGGAGGGGAGCGACGAGGGCAATGCCGCCCTGATGGAGCGCGTGAACCGCTCCGGGGAGATCTTCCTGTCGGGCACGAAGCTGGACGGGAGGCTGGTCCTGCGGCTGGCCGTCGGCAACGCCCGCACCCGCGAAGCCGACGTGCGCCTGGCCTGGGAGGTGCTCCGGCGGGAGGCGGCCGCACAGGGTTGAGCCGGAAGCCCCAACCGGGGGTCGGCCGGGGGGCGATCGAGCCTCCCGGGGACCTCCCCGGGGCCCGGAGCTTCGTTCGGCGGACGGCTCCCCCGAAGTCCGGACTTGACGAAGTCCTGCCATCCATGTAACCGTTTACATAAGGGAGCTGGACCCCGTCACGGACGACGGAGGTGTCCGCGCCGGAGGTCGGCGCCGGGTGTCGTTCGGGCGTGCGGGTCGCTCATCTCGCCGCCGCCGAACGGCACCGGCGTGCCACCGGTCGGGCGTCTTCCCATGAATCCGGCAACGGGGCACGCGGGCGCGGTCCGAAGCGGTCCGCGAGCCCCTGTGGACTTGCGGTGTCCCCGGGTCGGCCGCGCTACCATGGTGCCGGTCCCGGTGGCACCACTCGGCGTGGAGGACGAATGGAGGGAACGAGACCCCGGTGAGCGTCCCCTGGACGCGTCCTTCGATCAGGCAGACAGCGCAGCAACCCGTGCATCCCGGCAACCCTGTCGCCCCACCATCCGCATCGCAGGAGGTTGCACCATGAGAGTCCGACTCACCGCCGCACTGCTGCTGGGCGCGGCGCTCGTGTGCGCGGTGTCGGCGCACGCGCAGACGAAGCGCACGGACGCCATCTGGGCCCGCTCGACCAACGGCGCCGCCATCACGCTCGACGGTGTGCTGAGCGAGCCGGCGTGGGCGGTGGCCGAGTCCACCGTCATCCGCTACGGCCGCGAGAACGGGATCCCCGGCAGCGGCTACCAGTTCGAGGGCGGCAAGATCCTCAAGGACAGCACCTACGCCGTGCTGAAGTTCCTGGTCAACGGCAACTACCTCTACGTGGCCGCGGTGTGCCGGGACAGCTCGATCGGCGGCGACACCGACTTCAACCGCGTGGACGGACTGCTGATGCAACTCAAGGACCACACCTCGACCGCCCGCCCGGTCCCGGCGCGCGAGTACATGTACTCGTGGTGGTCGCCGGTGGACTCGGCCCACGCCCACACCGCCGGCAAGCTGCCGTGCATCCGCGGCTACTGGGCGCCGGGTGACTCGAACGACGCGCACCTGAACAGCTGCGACCGGCCGCGCACCGCCGAACAGATTGACGCCTGGGACGCCGCCTGCACCGTGGCGGGGGTCGCCAACCAGGACACCGTGCCGGGCAGCATCACCCCGCAGGTGGACACCCGGTACACGTTCGAGATGAAGTTCGGTCTGGTGCCGATGGGCTACGACGTGACCCGGCCCGAGGGCGACATCATCGAGTACGGCGTCTCGATCAAGGACGCCGACTGGGTGTGGGACACCTACTACCGCTTCCTCAAGCGCTTCGGCGCCAACCGGAGCTGGTGGCAGAGCCCGTGGGCGAACGACTCCTGGTACAACGAGGTCCGCATCTACGCCCGTCCCGACGTCACCATCGAGTCGGCCACCGTGCCCGACGTCCCGCCCGAGGTGAGGATCGCCAACGGCGCCTACTGGCCGGCTCCGACCATTGACGGCCACCTGAACGAACCGGTGTGGAGCATGGCGCCCAGTTTCGACCTCCGCTGGAACGACTCGACGCTGCGCGACACCTATCCCGGAGTGGGGGCGTGGATCTCGGGCCAGTGGCAGCCGACCGTGAACGGCGGCACCGCCGACGTGACCGATCCCGCCGACGCCACCGTGCGGATGTTCTACCGCGACGACAAGGTCTACTTCGGCTTCGACGTGCGTGACCAGTGGGTCCAGTACGTGCCCCTGAACACGCGCTACGACGGCGTCTCGATCAACATCAACGACCGCGCCGCCCGCTACCGCGACGCCAACCTCGAGGCACGCTGGCTCACCTACATCGTCGGCGCGACCGGCACCGGCGTGGCGCTCGACTACCTGCCCTACCTGCGCGACACCGCGCTGGGCGCGCAGGTGGCGCTCACCCTCAAGGGCGGCACGGCCCCGGACACCATCGGCTTCGAGCCGGACTCGGGCTACACCATCGAGATGGCCGTGGACCTGACCAAGCTGGGTTACGCCACCGGCCTGGGCGACCGGGCGATGTTCTTCGGCATGAACCTGTACGACGGCGACTCGTTCGGCGCCTCGAGCGACCTGTCCTACGGCACCCACCAGTGGTGGTTCTGGCACGACCAGCGCAACTGCTGCCCGGCCTGGGCCTACCTGGATCCGTCGCTGTACGTGGCCACCGGCGTGCCCGACGTGAGCGGCGCCGACCGGCTGGCGCTGCTGGGGAACTACCCCAACCCGTTCCGTTCGCTGACCACGATCCGCTACACGCTGGGAGCGACCAGCGACGTGTCGCTCGAGGTCTACGACATGCAGGGCCGTCTGGTGGTGAAGCGCGGGCTGGGCACCCAGTCGGCGGGCGGCCACCAGGCCACCTTCTCGAACCCCGGCATGCGTGCGGGGCTGTACCTGTACCGTCTGCGCGCCGCCGACGCGCTCTCGGGCCAGCCCCGGGCGTCGCTGACCGGCAAGATGCTGCTGGTGAAGTAGCCGGGGTTGCGGTGAAGCGGTAGAAGGAGTCGTCGAACGACCCGCCGTGGCGGGGCGGTCCGACCAGCGTGAGGCTGGCCCGGGACCGCCCCGCGCGGGGAATGAGCCACACGGACCCATGAGGGGTGCGCGGACATGCGTCGCCACGAGAGAGCGCGGGCCTTGTTGCGGGCGTCGGTCATCGGCGCCCTGCTGCTGTCGTTGACGGGGATCCCGGGAGCGCTCGCCGGGACGACCGGCAAGCTCGCGGGCCGCGTGCTCGACAAGAAGAACCAGCCGTTGGCGGGCGCGAACATCGCCATCCCGGCGGCGCGGCTGGGAGCGGCCACCGACGCCGACGGCCGCTACGCCATCATCGGCATCCCGGTGGGCACCTACGAGGTCAAGGTCAACCTGCTCGGTTACGGACCGGTGGCGGTGCAGAACGTGCACGTCTCCGCGGACAACACCACACCGCTCGACGTCTCGCTGGGCGAGGCCCCGGTGATGATGAAGGAGGTCGTGGTCTCCGCCGAGCGTCCGGTGGTCAACCTCAAGCTCACCAGCACGCTCGCGACGGTGAGCCGGGACGACCTCAAGCGGCTGCCGGTGCAGGAGCTGCAGGACGTGGTCAACCTGCAGGCCGGCGTGGTGGATGGGCACTTCCGCGGGGGCCGGCTCGGCGAGGTGCAGTACCAGGTGGACGGCGTGTCGGTGAACAACGCCTACGACAACAAGTCGAGCCTGCGCATCGACCGCTCGCTGATCGAGGAGGTGCAGGTCATCAGCGGCACGTTCGACGCCGAGTACGGGCAGGCGATGAGCGGCGTGGTGAATGCCGTCCTGCGCCGTGGCACCGAGCAGTTCCGCTGGGATGCCGAGGTGCTCGGCGGCGACTACCTCTACGCCGGGAAGCGGCGCAGCGTCCCCGAGGAGTTCCACGCTCTCGCCCCGATCCGGGACTGCGAGTTCCACCTGCCCGGCACGAAGAGCGTCCAGGGCAGCGCCAGCGGTCCGCTGGGTCTGCCCAGGACCTTCTACCTGGTGAATGCCCGTTACTACGCGAGCGCGGACTACCTGAGCGCGGTGCGACGCTTCCGGGCCACGGACTACACGGATCCCGCGGCGCGGGTCTTCAGCTTCCTCGGCGACGGCGAGTCCGAGCCGCTGGGCTGGAGCCGCGAGTGGTCGGGCGTGGTCAAGCTGACCAACCGCTCGCTGCCCAGGATCGAGCTGGACTACCAGGCCCTCTTCAACCGGCAGGTGCGGCAGGACGCCGACTGGGCCTTCCGGCTCGAGCCGGCGGGCATGCCCCGGCAGCGCACCTTCTCGATCGCCCACGGGCTGGACCTGACGCACACCCTGTCGAAGACCACGTTCTACAGCGTCAGCCTGCG
>CAYNPF010000058.1:0-11934 GCA_964398895.1 uncultured bacterium | reverse complement strand
CGGCGAGGTGTCGGACGTGAAACGGCGCGGTCGACATTATCGACAGCGCCGTGCCTGGAGGCAAAGCCCGACACCGAGCGCTGGCCTGCTCCCGATGCAGCCCGCGGCGGAGATCAGAAGAGCCCGGCGATCGAGGTGATCAGGCCCTTCTTCAGCTCGGGCAGCGGGCTGTCGTCGTCGAGCGGCGGTCCGGCGTAGTCGGGGATGCGGCAGCGGATGTCGCCGACGCAGACGACGTGCACCGGCGCCGTGGTCATCCACGCCTGCCGGTGCGAGGCGGCGGCGATGGCGGCGCGCGTCTCCGCGGCGCGGACCACGAGGAAGCGCCACGGCTGCGTGTTGTTGCCCGACGGGGCCAGGCGCGCCGCCTCGAGGACCTGTTCGAGCTCGGCGTCGGCGACCGGCTGGTCGGTATACTTGCGGATGCTGCGACGATCCACGATGGGCTTCAGCATGCCACTCCTCGACGTGACGGAACGCGACGGTGCCGCGTCCGGGTCCGCTGCGCGGAGACACGACGACCGGTGACGCCGTGGGGCGGCGTCAGACCGGCAGGCGCATGGAGAATACCTCCGGAGTGGACTCGGATTCGACCGGGACGAACCCGAGGCTCCGGTAGAGCTCCGCGGCGCGGCGGTTGTCACGGTAGACGCGCAGCGTGACGACGCCCGCCCCGCTGGCCTCGACCGCCGCGGCGACGAGTTGCCGGCAGAGCAGGCGCCCCAGACCGCGGCCGCGCCGCTCCGGCGCGACGATGATGCGGCCGAGGTGCACGGCCCCGGGCGTGCGGACCCAGTGCTGGCCGAAGCCACAGGGTGGTCCGTCTCCGACCGCCAGGCACCAGCTCGCGGCGCCCGGCATGGCGAGCAACGTCTCCAGCTCGTCGGCCCGGAAGGGAAACGGCAGGCGCGGACCGGCCCAGCGAGCGCAGGCCTCCGCATCGGGCACCCACTCCGCGATCGCCGCGTAGTCGGCGGACCGGGCGGGACGCAGCCCGGGCTCCCGTTCCTCGGCTCGCATCGCGGGCCTCACCGCCTCAGGGTTCCCGGACGCCACGGGCACGACGCCCGTACCACAGCGCCGTGTAGACGAGGACCTCGGCCAGGACCACGGCCGCCCCGGCGATCACCGCGCGATACAGGAACATCTGCAGCCGGACCAGGCTGACCGGCTCCGGCCAGCGACTGGCGGCGACCAGCACCGCCGCCAGGCCGGCCACGAACAGCATGCCGAGCGCCAGCGCCGTCCGCCGCTCCCAGGCGAGACGCGGCGGCGCGCTGCGACCGCGCGCCGCGCGCCGGTACCAGCTCGCGATCCACCAGACCAGCAGGGCGAAGCCGATGAGCGTGGTGCCGTCCTGGAGCAGGTTGTACACGAACAGCTGCAGATCGCCGGCGACGCCGACCTGCTCCCGCAGGACGGGGAACGCCTCGACGCCCGGAGCGTCGCCGTGGGTGAAGGCGTCCCAGACCACGTGCGTCAGGCCTCCCAGCAGCACGCCCACCGCCGCCACGACCACGTCCGCGCCGCGGCGCGGACGCCAGGCCATCTGCGACGCGAGCCGCCAGCGAAATGCAGCCGGCAACAGGTCGCCCAGCGGCGCCTTGAAGAAATGGTGGTACAGCAGGAACACGATGACGCCCGCCGGCAGGCAGACGCCGACCAGACCGGGCAGGCTGTGCGTCACGGCCCGCGCCCCCACGCGCGGCACGAAGTGCGTGGCGTCGGGCAGCACGCTGCCGATCACCAGGGCGGAGAGGATGCCCCTCCGCTCCCGGAACAGCCGGGCCAGCGGCACGGCGGCCGCCGGATGCGCCAGCGTGAACGGCATGGTCCTGCCGACCCTCCCACGCGCAGGGCCGGCGCGAGCGATCGCGCCGGCCCCCGCGAACGATGCCGACGGCTAGACGACGCTCTTGGCCAGCAGCTTCGCCTTGTCCGTCCGCTCCCAGGTGAACGACGGCTCGGTGCGGCCGAAGTGCCCGTAGGCGGCGGTGAGCCGGTAGATCGGCCGGCGCAGCTTGAGGCCCTGGATGAGCCCCGCCGGCGACAGGTCGAAGTGCTTGCGCACGAGCTGGGTGAGCTTCTGGTCGCTCACCTTCCCGGTGCCCTTCGAGTCCACCATGATGCTGACCGGCTCGGGCACGCCGATGGCGTAGGCCACCTGCACCTCGGCCCGGTCGCACAGCCCGCTGGCCACCAGGTTCTTGGCCACGTAGCGCGCACCGTAGGCCGCCGAACGGTCCACCTTGCTCGGGTCCTTGCCCGACAGCGCGCCGCCGCCGTGGCTGCCGACGCCGCCGTAGGTGTCCACGATGATCTTGCGCCCGGTCAGGCCGGTGTCGGCCATCGGGCCGCCCTTGATGAACGAGCCCGTCGGGTTGATGTAGAACTTGGTCCGGCGATCACGCTTGACCAGCCGCTTGGGCAGCACCGGCATGACGACCTTCTCGATGAGGTCGCGCTCGATCGTGGCGTGCTTGATGTTCGCGGCATGCTGGCTCGAGACCACCACGGTGTCCACGCGCAGGGGCTTGCCGTCCTCGTACTCGATGGTGACCTGCGACTTCCCGTCCGGCCGCAGGTAGGGGATCGTGCCGTTGCGCCGCAACTGCGCCAGCCGGCGGGTGATGGCGTGCGCGAGCATGATCGGCAGCGGCATGAGCTGCGGCGTCTCGCGGCAGGCGAAGCCGAACATCAGCCCCTGGTCGCCCGCGCCGCCCTTGTCCACGCCCATGGCGATGTCGGGCGACTGGTCGTCAATGGCGGTGATCACCGCACAGGTGTGGCTGTCGAAACCGAACTCGGCGCTGTCGTAGCCGATCTCGCCGATGACGCGACGCACCAGCGTCGGGATCTCGACGTAGCCGCGGCTGGTGATCTCGCCGGCGACGAACGCCATGCCGGTGGTCACCAGCACCTCGCAGGCCACGCGGCTGCGCGGGTCCTGGGCGATCAGGGCATCGAGCACGGAATCGGAGATCTGGTCGGCGATCTTGTCGGGATGACCTTCGGTGACGGACTCGGAAGTGAAGAGGTGACGGGCTCCCATGAGGCTCTCCGGATGGGTTGCGGTTCGGTGCTGCTGGAGTGGGCCGGGACCACCTGGCACCCGGCCCTTCGGGTGCTACGTGAAGTCCACTTCGCTCGAGTCCCCCACGTTCACGCGGCGGTAGCCGCCGCGGACGACGGCGTTCTCTCCCACCACGGAGTTCTCGAGCATGATGTCCTCGACGACGGCGTCCTCGTTGATGATGCAGTCGCGCAGCACGGCGTTGCGCAGCCGCGCGCCGGCCGCGACCGAGACGTGCGGGCCGAGGATGCAGTTCTCGACCGTCGCCCCCGGCACCACGCACACCGGTCCGTGCACCAGCGAGCCGGGGATGTCCGGCGCGCCGTCGTGCTTGTCGAGCAGGACGCGGTTGGTGGCGAGCAGGGTCTCCATCTGCCCGCAGTCGTACCAGCCCTCCACCGGGAAGGTGGTGATGACCTCGCCCTGCGCCACCAGCATCTGCATGGCGTCGGTGAGCTGGTACTCCCCCTTGGTCCGCAGGCCGCGACGCTGCAGCTCGGCCAGCGCCTCGAACAGCGGACGGCCGCGGTGGAAGTAGTAGATGCCGGTGATCGCCAGGTTCGAGGCCGGGTGCTCGGGCTTCTCGACCATGCGGACGACGTGGCCGTCGGGGGCGGTCTCGACCACGCCGAAGCGGCGCGGGTCCTCGACCACCCGGACGCCGATGCTGGTCACGCCGCCGGCCAGCACGCCGGCAAGGTCGGCGTCGAAGATGGTGTCGCCGGCGATGACCAGCACGCGACCGTCACCGGCGTAGGGCTCGGCCAGCGACACGGCGTGGCCGAGGCCGAGACGATCGGGCTGCTCGACGTAGGCGACCTCGAGGTCGCGGTAGTGCTCGCCCACGTACTCGCGGACCTGGTCGCCCATGTAGCCCACGATCAGGACGGCGCGCCGGATCCCGAGGCACGGCAGCTCGTCGAGGATGTGGGCGAGGATGGGCTTGCCGGCCACATGCAGCAGCACCTTCGGCTGCGTGTGCGTGTGCGGCCGCAGGCGCGTGCCCGCACCCGCCACCGGGATGACCGCGAGGATGTCGGAACTCATGCCGGGGATCCCTTCCGGCTGGCCAGCCGCCGTTTGAACTCGTCAATGCTGGGAATGGGCGTCGGGTCCGCACCCGCCAGCAGCGCCAGGTAGAGGCTCAGGTAGTCGCCGAACTGCACCAGCGAGGCGAGCCGAACCAGCCGCGGCCCCGGCGGCGCCTCCCACTCGTGCACCGCGGCCCCCTGGCGGCGCGCGTACTCGCCGGTGAGCGTCAGCCGGGTGCGGATCTCCGGCGCGTCCTCCGGATCGTGCAGCAGCACCACCGCGATACCGCGATGCAGGGCTCCGGGGCGCTCCCAGCCGACGATCTCGTTGTGATCGAGCTCCGGAACCACCGCCGAATGGGCAAGGAGCTTAGCATTTTCGTGGAGCTGCTGCCGCCAGCGCAGGGCCACGGCCTCGAGCGGGCCGCTGCCGGCGTAGAGGTGGACGAGCCGGCCGTCCAGGGCGCGGGCCAGCCGCTTGGCCGGGTTCGCGCTCTCCGGCGAGCCCGGGCCCAGTTCGCCCGCGGCCGCCGCCAGCCGTGCCGCGGCCTCGCCCCACTCGGGCGCCGGGTCCGCGGTCCAGCCCAGGGTGTGCAGCAGCCCGGTGAGCGCCACCCACGAGGCGAACAGCGCCGCCCGCGGCGGCGAACCGGGCGGCAGCGGATGGGAGAAGACGCCGTCGGCCCGACAGCGCGCGCCGAGCGTGCCACCGGTGGTGAGCGCCAGCCGCATCGCCCCCCGCCGTCCGGCCTCGTCATAGAGCGACAGCGTCTCCTCGGTCTCGCCCGAGTAGGACGACAGCAGGGTCAGCGCGTCGGGCCCGATCCAGCCGGGCCAGCGGTAGCCGCGCACCACCTCGAGCGGGTGCGACAGCCGGTCCTCGAACAGGCCCCGCGTCAGGTCGGCGGCGATCGCCGACCCGCCCATGCCGCCCACGGCCAGCCGCGCCGGCGGACGCTCCGGGGCGGGCCAGGGCCGCTCCCCCGAGCGCGCCAGCGCCTGCTCGATCTGCGTCGGGATGCCGGCGAGGCGCGCCGCCATGTCGAGTCGGTCGCGCCCGCCGTAGGGCGGCTCGAGCGCGCTCACGTCGTCTTCCTCCGCCGACCCTGGTGACGGGGCAACAGCTTCTCGATGTGGCGCTGCAGCACCGCCTTGACCTCCTCGGCGGTGGACTGCTCCAGCGCCTCGGCCGCCATCGCCTTCGCCCCCGCGTAGGTGGCCGACAGGATCGCCGACTTCACGCGCGGCAGGTCGAAGCAGGCCACCGAGAGCTCGTCCACGTCCATGCCGAGGAGCAGCACGGCGGTCTGCGGGTCGCCGGCCATCTCGCCGCACACGCCGACCCAGCGTCCGGCGGCGTGCCCGGCGGCCACGGTGTGGCGGATGCTGCGCAGCACCGCCGGATCGAGCGGCTCGTAGAGCCGCGCCAGGCGTTCGTTGCCGCGGTCCATGGCCAGCGTGTACTGCGTAAGGTCGTTGGTGCCGATCGAGAAGAACCGGGCCTCGCGGGCCAGCGCGTCGGCCATCCACACCGCGCTCGGTGTCTCGATCATCAGCCCGATCTCGGCGTCGGCGTCGTGGGCCACGCCGGCGGCCGTCAGCTCCTCGCGCACCTCGCGGCAGATCGCCAGCGCGCTGCGTAGCTCGACCAGGTTCGAGACCATCGGGAACATCAGGCGCACGCGGCCGTGCGCGCTGGCCCGGTAGATGGCCCGCAACTGGGTGCGGAACACGTCGGGGAACTCGAGCGACAGCCGGATGCCCCGCCGCCCGAGGAACGGGTTGCTCTCGTGCGAGGTGCCGAGGTACGAGGCCACCTTGTCGCCGCCCACGTCCATGGTGCGGAACAGCACCGGGCGCGGACTCATGCGCTCCACCACGCCGCGGTAGGCCTGGTACTGCTCCTCCTCCCCCGGCAGCTCGAGCCGTCCGAGGTAGAAGAACTCGGTCCGGAACAGGCCGATGCTCGCGGCCCCGACGCTGAGCGCGCGCTCGGCCTCGCCCGGCAGCTCGAGGTTGGCACCCAGGTCCACGGGGTGCCCGTCGCGGGTGACCGCCGGCTGGTCCTGGATGAGCAGCAGCGAGCGATCCTCCTCCTCGATGCGTTTGCGCCGCGCCGCGAAGAACGCGCGGGTCTCGGCGTCCGGCTCGGTCTCCGCCGTGCCGAGGAAGCCGTCCACCGCCACCTCCATGCCGTCGGCGGTGTGCTGCATGATCCCGCGGCAGGAGACCACCGCCGGGATGCCGCGACCTCGCGCGACGATGGCGCAGTGCGAGGAGCGCGAGCCCACCTCGGTCACCAGACCGACGACGCGCTCGCGGTCGAGCAGGGCGACCTCGCTGGGCGCGAGGTCGCGCGCCACCAGCACGAACGGGCGGTCGGGCCCGACCGGGTTGCCCGGCCCCGTGCCGAGCAGGTGGCGCAACACGCGCCGCTCGACGTCGAGCACGTCGGCCTGCCGCTCGCGCAGGTGCTCGGCGCCGGCGCCGGCCAGGGTCGCGGCGACGCTGGCCATGTGGGCGCGGAACACCCAGGCGGCGTTGCGTCGCTCCTTGCGGATGCCCTGCTCGACCGCGCCGAGCAGTTCGGGATCGTCGAGGATGAGCAGGTGGGCGCCGTAGATCTCGGCCTCGGCCTCGCTCAGCTCGCGCGAGATGCGGTCGCGGATGCTGAGCAGGTCGGCCCGCGAGGCCTCGAGGGCGGCGCGGAAGCGCCCGACCTCGGCCTCCAGCGCGCGGGCGGGCACCGGCGTGTCGCGCACCGCCAGCTCCTCCTGCTCGTGCCGGAAGATGGGCGCGACCCCCACGCCGGCCGAGGCGGCGATGCCGGTGTACTTCATGGCTCACCCCCGAACTTGCCGTCCACCAGTTCCCGCAGCGCCGTCAGCGCAGCCTCGGCGTCGCGCCCCTGGGTCCGCACGCGGATCGTGCTGCCCTCCTCGGCCGCGAGCATCATCACGCCCATGATGCTCTTGCCGTTGACCTCGAGATCGTCGCGCCGCACGAACACCTCGGCGGCGAAGCGCGCCGCCGTCTTCACGAACAGCGCGCAGGCCCGGGCGTGCAGCCCGAGCTGGTTGCGGATCAGCAGTTCGGCCTCGGCCACGCCTGCACCTCCCGCCGGTCCCACGGTCGCTCCGTCCCCGCTCATCGCAGCCACGCGGCGGCCACGCACAGCACGCCGGCCCCCAGCGCCCACTCGGCCAGCGAGGGCCGCGGCTTCAACCCGACGACGAACCCCAGCGCCAGACCGGCCGCCAGGATCGCCTCGAACACCATCGGCCGCGGCTGGCCGGCCGGCGCCAGCAGCCAGGCCGTCGTCACCCCGGCGATCACCGCCCCGAGGACGGCGATGAAGTCGGTGAGGCGCTCGAAGCGCCGCCGCGTCCGCGGATCGAGCACCGCCGTCCCCGCGCGATAGCCCCAGCCGACGCCGAGGAAGCGCACGCCGAGATGCAGCACGTTGTAGCACACCCAGAGCGCCAGCGCGCCCGTCCACGAGCCGCCCAGCACCAGCAGCACGCCGAGGCAGGCCACGAAGGGCCGCAGGGTGAACCAGTAGAGCCGGTCCCCCAGCGCCGCCAGCGAGGAGCCGAGCACGCCCTTGATCCGCGCCATGCCGGCGGCATCCGGTCCGGCGCCGGCCGCGCGCTGCTCCTCCAGCCGGGCCACCGCCCCCAGGGCCAGCGAGGCAAGCGTCGGCTGGGTGTTGAAGTAGGCGGTGTGCTCGGCCAGGCGTTCGCGACGCTCCGCCGGATCGGGGTAGAGCCGCTGCAGCGCGGGCTCGAGCGCCCAGGCCCAGCCCAGCCCCTGCTGGCGCTCGTAGTTGAAGCTGGCCTGCAGCAGCAGCGTCCGCACCGCCATCCGCCACCGGTCCGCACCCGTGAGCCGGTCCATCAGTGCCCCGCCAGGATGAGTAGGAACCACGCCACCGTCACCACCGCCAGGTAACCCACCGCCCGGGTCAGTCGCTGGCGCAGGAACGCCTGCACGGCCTGGGCGAGCCCGAGGCCGATCCACAGGGGCTGCGCCAGGGTCCAGGCCCGCGCCAGCCGGAGCGACTGACCGGCCACGACCGGCCCGAGCAGCAGCGTTCCCAGCGCCAGGCAGACGGCCGAGTACCCTACACCGACGCCGAAAGCCAGGACAACGCCGGCTCCCTGCGCGCGGCCGATCGCCCCCTCGCGACCCGCCCGCAGCTCCGCCTCGCACCAGCGCCCCAGGCCCTCGTTGTGGCGTCGCTGCCACTTGACCAGCGGCACACCGAGCAAGGCGACCACGATGCCGACGAGAACGCCGACCAGCGCCGCCGATTCCTGCACCATCAGGAACGGATGCTGCGCCGCCGCAGCCAGCGCCACGCCGGCCCCCACCACGCCGCCGGTGGCGTAGTCCTCGGGCGCGCGCGAGCCGATGGGCAGCGTGTTGGCCGCGAGGAGCTGGAGCACGACGCCGACCTCGAGCGCGACCCGCGGGTTGCCCCAGATCGCCCCGAGCAGCGCGGCGGTAACCAGGGGCTGCGAGAACATGGTCTGCGCCACCGGCGTGGCGTCGAGCACGGCCAGGCCGCCGAGCAGCACCGTCGCCAGGACGTGCCAGGTCACGGCGCGCAGCCCGGATCCAGACCGATCAGCGCCTGGGCTCGCGCGGCGGGCATGTCCTGCGCCACCAGCTCGACGCCCCGGGCCAGCAGCGCGCGGGCATTGGCGCGGTCGGCCTCGTCGAGGTAGACGTACTCGGCCACCTTGGTCTTGCCCGGCGCGTAGTGCAGCCCGCCCAGCGTGAACCGCGGCACCGCTGCCCCCGCCTCGACCAGCGCCCGCGCGGTGCGCAGGTCGCGCACCAGCAGCATGGCCCCGCCCGCGCTCGCCTGCTCGGCCGGCCAGGCCGCCACCGCCTCGGCCACGGTGAGGATGCGCACCTCGACGCCGGGAGCCGCATCCACCAGCAGCTCGCGCTCCCACGGCGTGGCCGCCACCTGGTCGTCCACCACGTAGAGCCGGGCGAAGCGCAGCGCCCCGCCCCAGGCGACCACGACCTGCCCGTGGATCAGGCGGTCGTCCACGCGCTGGTTCAACCAGCTCATGCCAGCGGCGGCCGCTGGACGCGGATGCTGTCCCGCGCCTTCGCCATGAGACGCTCGGCCAGCTCACCGACCGGGTAGCGCTCGCGGTTGTGCAGGTAGTCGAGCAGCCCCGAGAGGTTGATGCCCGAGACGACGATCACCTCGTCGTTGCCGCGCCCGGCCAGCAGACCGCACTGCTGGCAGGAACCGCCCGGAAAGTCGGTGAGCAATAGACCGCCGTGCGTCCAGCCCGCGACGTGCTCGTGGATGCGGCGCTCGAGCTCGGCGCGTCCCAGGCCGGCGTTCGACAGCATGCCGACGTCGGTGAACGGCCCGTAGACCTGCTCCGCCGCCGCCACCAGCGCCGCCCCGAGGTTGGCGTGGGTGACGAGCAGAGCGGGGATGAGGCTCACTCGGTATCGTCGCGCACCCAGGAGTGCGCGGCGCTCTTGCGCTTCATGTGCTCGATCAGGTGCCGGTTGAGGCGCTCGGCCGGCGAGTAGCCGCCGTAGACCTTGACCAGGTAGTTGAGCGCCACCACCTCGGCGATCACCGTGATGTTCTTGCCCGGGAAGATCGGGACCTCGACGCGCCGGATGGGCACGCCGAGGAACTCGGTGTGCAGCTCGTCGAGGCCGACGCGCTCGTAGCTCTCCTCGTCGGACCACTGCTTCAGGTGCACCTCGACCTCCACCCGCTTCTGGATGCGGATCGAGCGGATGCCGAAGATGGACTGCACGTCGATGATGCCCAGGCCGCGGATCTCCATGTGGTGCCGCAGGAGCTGGTTGCCGCTCCCCACGATCACGTCGCCCTGGCGGCGCATCAGGGTCACCACGTCGTCGGCCACCAGCCGGTGGCCGCGCTCGACCAGGTCGAGGGCGGTCTCGGACTTGCCGATGCCGCTCTGCCCGGTGAACAGCAGGCCGCAACCGTAGACGTCCACCAGCGAGGCATGGACCGTCGCCGTGGGGGCCAGCATGTGGTCGAGGTAGCTGGTGAGCAGGTGCACGAACGGCGTCGTGCTCTCGTTGGTCCGGAGGACCGGGACCTCGCACTCGTCGGCGCGCTGCAGCATGTAGGCCGGTGGCGTCAGGCCCTTGCAGACGATGATCAGCGGCATCGCGAAGGCGAAGATGCGGTCCACCGCCTCGTGCAGGCGGGCGTCGGACAGCGTCGCCAGGTAGGCGAGCTCGGTCTGCGCCATGATCTGGATGCGTTCGGGCAGGAAGTTCTCGACGAAGCCCATCAACGCCATGCCCGGGCGGTTGACGTCGCTCACGGTGATGTCGCGCCGCGAGGCGAGCGAGGAACTGAGGAGCTCCAGGTGGAGCTCCTCCTTCTGGTCCTCGAAGAGGCGGGCGGGGGTGATCGAGTCCACGGCGCCCTAGTCCTCCGTCCCCGAACGAAGGCCGAAGTCCTCGTCGTCGTCCGCGCCGGGCCTCGAGCCGGCGGACGCCGGCAGCTCGCGCGCCGGGCCCTTGTGCTCGGTGCGCCGGTCCTTGAGCCGGCGGAGCTGCTGCTCCAGCCGCTGCGCGGCCAGCTCGATCGCCGCCTGATCGGTGTCGGCCTGTTCGCGGCTGATCATCTCGCGGTGCTTCAGCCGCAGGGAGATCTCGGCGGTGTGGCGGAACTTCTCGGCCGTGACGATGAGGCGGGCCTCCTGGATGTCACGGGCGAAGCGCCCGAGCTTCTCGAGGCGCTGGTGGGCGAAGGTACGGACCTGGGTATCGAGCTCGCAATGACGTGCGGTCGTGCTGATCAACATGGGGCGTTCCCCCTCGTTCCCTGACCACGTCAGACACGCCGGCGGAACCGCGCCGGCAGGATGCTGAGCTGCTCCCGATACTTGGCCACCGTCCGCCGCGCGATGCGCAGTCCCTTCTCGTGCAGGAGCTCGGCGATGCGCTGGTCGGACAACGGCTCCTTCTTGTCCTCCTCGTCGATGAGGGTCTTGATGATGTCGCGGGCGGTCCGCGCCGAGACGTCCTCGCCGTCCTCGGTCTCGAGACCGCTCGAGAAGAAGAACTTCAGCTCGAACACGCCGCGCGGCGTCTGCACGTACTTGCCGCTGCACACGCGGCTCACCGTGGACTCGTGCATGTCAATCTGCCGCGCCACCTGCTGAAGGGTGAGCGGGCGCAGGAAGGCGATGCCCTTGTCGAAGAACTCCCGCTGCTCGCGGATGATGCAGTTCATCACCTTGATCATGGTGCGGCGCCGCTGCTCGATGGTCTGGATCAGCCAGCGCGCCGAGTTCAGCTTGCCCTGGATGTACTCGCGGGTCTTCACCTCGCCCGCCGTGCACTCCGACTTCTTCTTGCCGCGCATCATGCCCTCGTAGGCCGAGGAGATGCGCAGCCGGGGCAGGTGGCGGTCGTTCAGCATGACCAGGTACTCGTCGTCCACGCGCTCTACCACCAGGTCGGGCACCACGTACTTGGGATCCTCGCTCGAGACCTCGAGGCCGGGCTTGGGGTTCAGCAGGGCGATGGCGTCCGCCGCCGCCTGCACCTCTTCGGGCGAGACCCGGAGCTGGCGCGCGATCTCGGGGAAGCGCCGGTTCACCAGGTTGTCGAACTGGTCATGGATGAGCCGCCACGGCAGCGTGTCGCGCTCGTTGCGCGCCTCGAGCTGGATGAGCAGGCACTCGCGCAGATCGCGCGCCCCCACCCCCACCGGCTCGAGCGCCTGGATGACCTTGAGCACGCTCTCGCAGCGCTCCAGCGGCTCGCCGGTGGCCTGCGCCACCTCCTCGAGCGGCG
>CAYNPF010000057.1:0-12468 GCA_964398895.1 uncultured bacterium | reverse complement strand
CCAGGTGATCCAGATGAGCCAGCGCTCGCGCTGCGGCGAGAGGTCGGCGGAGCCGTGGAGGGCGACCCGGGCGGGCCGGGGCTCGGAGCGCGGCTCGGAGCGCGGCGCGGCGCTGGTGCGGCGGGGGCGGCGGTGCGCGGAGGCGGACATGGCGCGCGAGTCTAGACCGGGGCGGGCGCGGTGGCGAACCCGCCGTTCTGCGATCCCGCCGGCGATGCAGAAGGCGGTGGCCGGTGGCCACCGCCTTCGGGGGGGGACGTTCGGGGAACCGGACGTCCGGCGGGGGGCTCCTGTCAGTGACGCTGGCGGCGCACCGCCGCACCCAGCGCGATCAGTCCCATCGAGGCCAGCACCATGGTCCCGGGCTCGGGCACCGGGTTGGCGGGCCGCGTCGGGTCACCGCCACGCCGGCGATGATCCAACGACCCGGGCAGAGGGCTCGGCGTCGCGGCCACGCTCGGGACGTCCGCGGATCCGCCGTTGCCGCCTTCCGACATCTGTTCCGGCGGAGTGGTCTGGCTCACGTGTCCCGACTGGACATAGGCGCAGGCCACGCTCGCCACGAGCATGAGACTCACCAGGATCAGCAGGGTTCGCTTCATGGGGGACTCCCCTCGTAAATGGGCTCGAGTGGATGCACCTCTCCAGTCCCATGGATTCGCAAGCTCCGTACCGCGGGGCCCCCAACGATTCAATCCATTGCGGGGCAACCGATTGTTCGAACACTCCCACCGCAATGGTCGGCTGGCGGTTGGGGAATATGTCGCAATCCCCGACACCGCGGTCCCCGATTTCGGGGCAGGAGACCAGAACGGCCGGGACCGGGACAGCGAAGGGGCCGGCCGGGGGAGGATGTCCCGGTCGGCCCCGCGGGCCCCGCACGCGATGATCGCGGCTAGCGAACGATGGCCAGGCGCGCGGTCTGCGGAGTCGCGCCCCGCGTGCTCAGGCGCACGAAGTACAGGCCCGAGCCGAGCGGCAGGCCCGATTCGCCCCGGCCGTCCCAGCGCAGGCTGTAGCGACCGGCCGCGTAGTCCTGATCGGTGATCTGCGCCACCCGGCGGCCCGACAGGTCGAAGACCTCCAGCCGCGCGTTGCCCGGGCGGGCGAGATCGAAGCGCAGCGTGCTGCCCGCCGTGAGCGGGTTCGGCATTGGCGGGTAGAGACGCGTGAGCGTCGGCGGGGCGGGCCCGACCGCCGTGGTGCCGGCGCTGATGCGGGCCAGCAACCCGACCACCAGGTCGGGCTGGGCCGCGGCGCCGGGCAGGGGCTCGTCGGCGTCGGTGAAGGTGAGCGTCGCCCGGTAGGTCGAGTCCGGGGTCGCGCCGGCGGCGTCGAACGACACGCTCCAGCGCCCCGCGGTGCCGGCGACCAGCGCCGGCGTGAAGCCGGCGATCGAGAAGCGCCCGTCGCCGCCGACGATCGTCGCGGTGTTCACCGCCAGACGGGCGCGCAGCGCCTGGTAGTCGCGGTCGTGCACGGCCACCGGCTGCGGCGTGAAACCGTCGGCGTCGTGCTGGCCGAAGTCGAGCGTGTCGGTCCGCACCGCGCTCAGCGAGTCGAGCGAGGCCTGCGCGTGATCGAGCACGGTGCCGGACAGGGCCACCGTGACCGAGGGCGAGTCCACCGCGTCGGAGGTGATGGTGAGGTTGCCGCTGCGCGCTCCGGCGCTCGCCGTGCCCAGACCGATCGCCGCGGTCGCCGAGCCGCCGGCGACCACGGCCAGCGGCCCGGGGGCGGTGAAGCCCGACGGGGCGACGAAGCTGCAGTTGAGCGAATCCGCCGGGGCGAGGGCCGGGTTGGAGACGGTCAGGTTGCCCGTCGCGGTCGCCCCCACGATCACCGAGCCGAAGGCGAGCGAGGCGTCGGTCGAGATCTCGGCGGGCAGTTGCAGGTCCATGCGCACCGGCAGGTGGTCGCTGGCCAGCTTGAGGGCGGTGGCGTAGGCGGCGCCCTCGGGGATGGTGGGCGAGTCGGTGATGTTCAGGTTGAGGTGCAGGCCGTCGTTGCCCACCGCCTTCACCGTGCCGGCGAGGGTGCTCAGTCCCTGGCCGGTGCCGAGGTTGAGCGTCGGCAGGAGCATGTCGAAGCGGTCGTCCATCCCGCCGGTGGCCGCGCCGCTGGCGCAGGTGCCGTCCTTGCAGGGCGACTGCGTGTGGTAGGGGGCGAACGTGGAACCGTCGTGCCAGGCGCCGGCCGGCAGCATGTCGTAGACGCGCCCGACGTTGTTGGTCTGGTTCTCGAGCAGCTTGGCGTAGCCGGTCTCGGCGGACTGCGTGTAGAAGTTCATGTCGCCGCCGACCAGGGCGTGGGTGCCGGGCGGCATGGCGTTCATGCTGTCGCGGATGCCGGTGCACTCGGCGAGCCGCTGGCTCTCGTAGCCGGTCGAGGCCTTGAGATGGCAGGCGTAGAGCCTCAGCTCGGCGGCGGCGGCGGTGTAGCCCGCGGGCATGATCCGGTAGACGTGGACCAGGCGCAGCAGGTTGGACGGGTTCGGGTAGAAGGACCACTGCCCGAGGAACGTCACCTTCGCCGGCTTGTAGAAGAGCGAGGCGTCGGTGTCGTTGCCGTCCACGAAGGGCACCGTGGCCCACTCGCCGGGCTCCATCACGTTCAGCACGTCGTTGAGGAACTGGGTGTTGGCTGTGGAGCTGGCCATCTCCTCGGTCACGATCACGTCGGCGTCGAGCGGCGCGAGGATCGTCTGGTAGTAGGTGGCCCGTGCGCTCCCGCTGGAGCCGGGGTAGTTGAGGATGTTGTAGTCCACGACTCGCAGGGCGTGGGCCGGGGTGGCGGCGAAGACGACCAGACAGGCCAGCGGCAGCACGGCAGACCACGCGTGCCGGGGCCGATCGGGGAGGGCCATGGGGGCTCCTGGGCTCGGATGCGGCCCACGCCGGCCGATTGCCCACAGGGGGCGGCCGCCGTCGGGGGCTCATCTCGATCTGTGACGGACCGTTGCGTTCGCGCGGAAACCGCGATCCCACCCGCCGTCGGCGGGTCGTGGCCGCAGGCTCCCACCCGTTCCGGGGATGCACCGACCGGGCCGTCGCCGCGCGCCGCCTGGCCGTCGCGGCACGGATGCCGGGCGGCGGGCGGGTGTCCGGTCCGATTTCCGGGCTCTCCGATCGCGTTCCTTTCGATGCGGTCCCAGCCGTCGGGCTTCACGGGGAACTCGCCGGGAGACCGACCGACCGCGTCCGGCTGGGGCGGATGCCCCGCGCTCAGTCCGGTTCCCGCGGGATCTCGCGCACCAGGTCCCGCGCCGCCGCCCGGCTCAGCGAGCCGTGGGGCAGCTCGAGGATCTCGAGCGTGCGGGCGCGGTCCGCCCCGCCCTCGCGCGCCTCGCCCGCCCGCAGGGTGACGCGGTCGCCGGCGCGACCCTCGTGGCTCGGCTTGGTCCGCGCGCCGTTGAGCCACACGCGGCCCTCGGCGACGGCGGCGGCCGCCTGCGAGCGGCTCTTGAAGAGCCGCAGTTCGAAGAGCAGCACGTCGAGGCGCACGGTTCACCCGCTCCGGCGTGTCACGGGAGGAAGTAGAACGCCAGGCCGAGGATGACGTAGACGGCAACCAGCAGCGCCCCCTCCAACCAGTTCGATTCGCCGTCCTGCGCGACGAGGTTCACCGCCGCGACGGCGATCGCCACCGAGACCACCTCGAACGGTGTGAACCGCAGGTCCATCGGGCCGCGGCCGAGGAGGCGCGAGAGGAAGACCAGCAGCGGCGCGACGAACAGCGCGATCTGGATGCTCGAGCCGACGGCGATGTGCAGGGCGAGGTCCACCTGGTCGCGCAGCGCCACCATCACCGCGGTCGAGTGCTCGGCGGCGTTGCCGATGACAGCGACGACGATGACGCCGACGAACACCGGCGTGAGCCCCAGCGCGCGCGAGGCCTCGTCCACCGCGCCGACCAGCAGTTCGCTCATCCACGCCACCAGCACGGTGGTGACGAGCAGCACCACCACCGCGCCGCGGATGCCGCTGCGTGCCGGCGGCGCGGTCGCGGTCCCGGCGGCCGGGCCGGCGTAGAGGTGGCGGTGGGTGCGCAGGGTGAAGACCAGGCTGAGGGCGTAGGCGACGATCAGCACCACGGCGATCTCGAACGACAGGTCGCGCTCGCGCGTCGCCTCCTGCGCCGCGGTGAGGGCGGCGCGGGCCACGGCCCCGGTGGCCACCACGTGGTAGAGCGCCGGGATCACCAGGGCGATGGCAGCGAGCGCGAGCAGCGTGGCGCCCATCGAGGCGGCGGTGCGATCGAAGGCCTGGCGGTCGCGGCGCCGCCCGCCCGCGAACAGGGCGAGGCCCAGCACCAGCAGGCTGTTGCCGAGGATCGAGCCGGTGAGGCTCGCCTTGACCACCTCGTCGAGGCCGCGCCGCAGCGCCACCAGCGCGATGATCAGCTCGGCGGCGTTGCCGAAGGTGGCGTTGAGCAGGCCGCCGACGCCGGCGCCGCAGCGGCGGGCGAGCGTCTCGGTGGCGTGGCCCATGGCGCCGGCCAGCGGCACGATGGCCAGCGCGGCGGCGGCGAAGACCACGGCGCCGGGCCAGCGCAGGAGGTGGCCCAGCACCGCGACCGGCAGCAGCAACAGCAGGCCGGCGAGCGGGGACACGGCGGCGAGGGGGCGGCGGGCGTGGACGGTGAGGCTCATGGCGCGGGACTGTGCCCCAAGCCGCGGCGCCGCTCAAGCCGGACGGCGACCGGGACGCGTCCGGGCGCGCGTCGGGCGGGGTCTCGCGACCCCGCCCGGGCGTGGGATCCCTCTACTTTCGCGAGCGAAGGATCACGAGCAGCCCAGCGACGTCCCGCAGTTCAGGCACTTGTAGCAGGTGCCGTTGCGGATGGTGATGTGGCCGCAGTTGTCGCAGAGCGGCGCATCGCCGGAGAAGTTGCCCAACTGGGAATCGGGTCCGACCTCGGCGCCGTGCGTCTCGAAGCGCGCCCGACTCGCCGGGGCGGCGGCCAACGTCGGCTCCGTCTCCGGGTTCGCCGCGACGCGGTGCTCGCGGCCCACCGGGTGTCCGTTGGCGTGCGACTTCGGCTGGCCGATCAGCGACTCGTCCACGATGTGCGCCAGGTCGGTGCGGCCGAGGTATTCGATGCCGAGCACGCGGAAGACGTAGTCCACGACGCTGGTGCAGGCCCGCAGGTTGTCGTGGCCGTCCACGCGGCCGTGCGGCTCGAAGCGCGTGAAGCAGAACTGGTCCACGAGGTCGTCGAGCGGCACGCCGTACTGCAGGCCCATCGAGACCGAGATGGCGAAGCAGTTCATCATGCTGCGGAAGGCGGCGCCCTCCTTGTGCATGTCAATGAAGATCTCGCCGACCGTGCCGTCCTCGTACTCGCCGGTGCGCAGGAAGACCTTGTGCCCGCCGATGCGCGCCTCCTGGGTGAAACCGTGGCGCCGCTTGGGCAGGCGCCGGCGGCGCAGCGGTGGCGGCGAGGCGGCCTCGGTCGCGGTCTCGGCCTTGCGCACGGTGGCCAGCGGCTGGCTCAGCTTGCAGCCGTCGCGGTAGAGCGCCACCGCCTTGAGCCCCAGCTTCCAGGACTCGAAGTAGATGCGCTCGACGTCCTCGACCGTGGCCTCGCGCGGCAGGTTCACCGTCTTGCTGATGGCGCCGGAGATGAACGGCTGCACGGCGGCCATCATGCGGACGTGGCCCATCGGCTCGATGAAGCGCGAGCCCTGCGGCCCGCAGCGATTGGCACAGTCGAACACCGGCAGGTGCTCGGGCCTGAGCCCCGGGGCGCCCTCGATGGTGAGGTGGCCGCAGGCCACGGCGTTGGCTTCCTCGATCTGGGCGTCGGTGAAGCCGAGGTAGGGCAGCAGGCAGAAGCCGGGTTTCTCGCGCTCGGCGACCGAGACGCCGAGGCGGGTGAGCGTCTCGTCGGCGATCGGTCCGCGCGCGAAGGCGAAGCGCAGGTGCAGCGAGCCGGGCAGCGTCTCGTCGATGCGCCGGACCTCGGCCTCGCGCAGGCCCTTGCGCAGCAGCTCGTCGGGATGCACGTGCGGTGCGCCCTCGATCGTGCCGGTGCCGACCGCCCAGCGGGTGATGCGCTCGATCTCCACCTGACCGTAGCCGAGCCGCCGCAGGGCGATGGGCACGGACTGGTTGACGATCTTGAAGTAGCCGCCGCCGGCGAGCTTCTTGAACTTGACCAGGGCGAAGTCGGGCTCGACGCCGGTGGTGTCGCAGTCCATGAGCAGGCCGATGGTGCCGGTCGGGGCCAGCACGGTGGCCTGCGCGTTGCGGAAGCCGTGGATGGTGCCGAGCGCGATGACCCGGTTCCACGCCTCGACCGCGGCCTGGCGCAGCTCGCGCGGAGCGACGCGCGGGTCAATGGACTGCGCCGCCTCGCGGTGCAGTCGCATGACCTCGAGCATGGCGTCGCGGTTCTCCTCGTAGCGCACGAACGGTCCGCGGCTCGCGGCCATCTCCGCCGACAGCGCGTAGGCCTCGGCGGTCATGGTGGCGGTGACGGCGGCGGCGCAGGCGCGGGCCTCGTCGCGGTCGTAGGGCAGGCCCTGCACCATGAGCAGGGTGCCGAGGTTCGCGTAGCCCAGTCCTAGCGGCCGGAACTCGTGCGAGCGGCGCGTGATCTTCTCGGTCGGGTACGAGGCGAAGTCCACCGCGATCTCCTGCGCGAGGAAGAAGACGCGGCAGGCGTGACGGAAGCCGTCCACGTCGAAGCCGCCGTCGTCGCGCCGGAACCGCATCAGGTTCACGGACGCCAGGTTGCAGGAGGTGTCGTCCACGAACAGGTATTCGCTGCAGGGATTCGAGGCGTGGATCTTCTCGGTCGCCTTGCAGGTGTGCCAGCGCTGGATGGTGTCGTCGTACTGCAGGCCGGGATCCGCGCACTGCCACGCGGCGGTGGCGATCTCGTGCCACAGCTCGCGGGCGCGCATCGTCTCGTACACGTCGCCGGTGGTGCGGAAGATCGTCTGCCACGGCAGGTCGTCCACCACCGCCTGCATGAAGCGGTCGGGCAGGCGCACCGAGTTGTTCGAGTTCTGGCCCGAGACGGTGCCGTAGGCCTCGGCGTTGAAGTCGGACGAGTAGCCCGCCGCCACCAGCGCCGCGACCTTCTTCTCCTCGCGCATCTTCCAGCGGACGAAGTCGAGGATCTCGGGATGGTCGGCGTCGAGCACGACCATCTTGGCGGCGCGCCGCGTGGTGCCGCCCGACTTGGTGGCGCCGGCGCCCTTGTCGAGCACCTCGAGGAACGACATCAGGCCCGACGAGGTGCCGCCGCCGGAGAGCCGCTCCATGCGACCGCGCAGCTTCGAGAAGTTGGTGCCGGTGCCCGAGCCGTACTTGAAGACGCGCGCCTCGTTGCGCGCCAGCTCGAAGATGCTCATCAGGTCGTCTTCGACGGACTGGATGAAGCAGGCCGACACCTGCGGCCGCGAATACGAATCGCCGGTGGCGCGAATGGTGTCGGTCGCGGCGTCCCAGGCGTAGTTGCCGCCGGAGCCGCCGATGCCGTACTCGTGCCACAGGCCGCAGTTGAACCACACCGGGGAGTTGAAGGCGCCGACCTGGTGCACGAGCATCCAGGTCAGCTCGGCCTCGAAGGCCTCGGCGTCGGCGGGCGTGGCGAAGAAGCCGCCCTGCTGCTCGCCGCTGGTGCGCAGCGTGCGCGCGATGCGGTGCACGACCTGGCGCACGCTGGTCTCGTGGCCCGGGCGGTCGGGCAGTCCCGCCTTGCGGAAGTACTTGCTGACCACGATGTCGGTGGCGAGCTGCGACCACTCGGCGGGCACCTCGACGTCGTCCATCTGGAAGACGATGGAGCCGTCGGGATTGGCGATCACCGTGCGGCGGCGCTCCCAGGCGATCTCGTCGAGCGGATCGAGGCCGGGACGCGTGAAGCGGCGCGGCACGTGCAGTCCGGCGAACGTGGGGGGATCGAGCGGGAACGGGGCGAGCGGAGCGGAGCCGCGCCCGCCGGCGAGGGTCTGGGTCATCGTGGACCTCCCTGGTCCTCCTCGCGACGAGGGACCCTTCCAGATGATCGGGCCGCGACGGCGCGGCGGGCTTCTGCCAGGCGCCGGCGCGGCTCGACTCGCAGGGACTTCTGCAACCTGATCCGCGGTATCGCGGAAGCGGCCGGTCTCGTGCGTGATTCGGAAGAGTGACCGTTCGCACGCGAGGAGTGGTCACTGCGAACGGCGACGTGCTTTATCCACCCGCCGAGCCACCACGCGCAAGAGCAAAGTTGTCCGCGCCGGGCGCGGTCGCGACGGGGGCGCATCACTTCCGTTCAGGAACGGCGCGCCCGCGACGACGTCGCGCTTCCGCGTGCGTTCCCGCGCGATGTTCGGGTGCGTTGCCCCGGCGTTCGTCCGGGACGAACGCGGTCGCGGGATCAGGGCAGGCGGACCGAGGGCTGCACGTCGCTGCCGACCCGTGCGAGGGCGACGGGCTGGATCACCACGCCGCCGTCGAGGCTGTAGTAGCGGACGTTCCACCCGGTCGAGTCGGGACTCAGCGTCTGGTAGGCGACGTAGGCGGCCGAGTGGCCGAGCTGCGGATGCCGCTCGTCGGCGGACGTGTTGAGCGTGGCCAGGTTCGTCGCGCCCGGCGGCACGGCGTCGAGGTGCGAGAGGTAGATGTCGAAGCCGCCCGCGCTGCCCGCACGATCCGACGCGAAGCAGAGATAGAGAGCGTTGGGGGTCAGGCTCGGGTCGAGGTCGCGTGCCCCCGTATCCCGCAGGGACTTCAGGCTGTCCACCTGCTGCAGGGTCCGGTCGTAGAGGTAGAGGTGCGGGGAACCCTCGCGATCCGAGACGAAGGCGATCCGCGCGCCCGTCGAGTCCGGCGACGGCGACCAGTCGTCGTAGGGTTCGTCCTCCTGCAAGCCGGGCAGGGGCACGAAGTTGCGCGAGCTGCCGTCCATCATGCGGATGCGCCGGTGCCCGAGGGTGTCGCGCACGAAGGCGAGCTGCCGCGTGTCGCCGCTGAAGGCGGGCTCGGTCTCGTCGGCCGCGGTGTTGAGTCCCGGCAGCGAGACGTACGAACAACTGATGCGCTCGTACATGTAGATGTCGGCCCCACCGGTGCTTCCCGGGTTCCGCACGAAGGCGACGAGCTGGCCGTCGCGGGACAGCGCCGGGCTCGAATCGGCGGCGGAGCTGCTGTTGAGATCCTTGAGCAGGCGGAAGCCGCCGGCCGCGACGTCGTAGAGGTAAAGATCGAACTGGCCGGTGGTTGTCCGGTCGCTGGCGAACACGACCAGGTAGTCGCCCTCGTTGTCGCAGAGCGCGGAGGGCGACGTCTCCTGCTTCGAGCAGCCCGCGAGCGTCCCCAGCAGCAGGAGGCCGGCGACCAGGAATCCACGGCGTGCACGACCTGCCACGAGCCACCTCCCGTCGAGCGGGCCGGTGCGCGGTCGGACCCGCGGCCGGCGTGGGCGTTCCGTCCGATGCGCCCGGGCGGACTCTAGCCCGGGCCATTCGCGAACCGCAAGCCCCAGGATGCGGGCTCCGCGAGGGCTCCGGCGCCTCTCCCGGCGCCACGGTGGGCCGACCGCGGTGCCGGTCCGGGAACGCCGACGGGCCCCGGATTCCCTTGACAGGCGATGAAACGGTGGGAAGGTGTTTTCAGGTGCGCTCGAGGAGGTGGGCGGGATGTCCCGTGTGATCCTCTTCCATTGCCAGGCGACGGCCGAGCAGGCGCTCCTCGACGAGGACGTGAGCCTGGTGCGCTGCGACGAGAGCGAGGAGATGCTCGCGGAGGTCGCGTGCCACCGGCCGGACGTGGTGGTCTACGAGATCCGGCCCGAGAGCCTGTCGGACCTGGCCGTGCTCCGTCTGGTGCGTCGCATCGCCCCGCAGGTGCCCTTCGTGCTGGTGGGTGAGGGCATCGCTCCCGAGACGGAGATTCCCGCCGAGCTGGAGCCGCTGTTCCGCCCCGCGCCGCGCTCCGAGGAGGCGGGTCTGCGCCGGGCCGTGCACAGCGCCCTGGCGGGGCGCGTCGCGGGCTGAGCCCGGACCGGTCGGCGCGCCCCGCGCCTCCTACGCGACCGCCGAATGCGGGCCGGGGCCCGCCATCGCCTCGGCCGGGCTGGCGTAGACGCGCAGCGCGCCGTCGAGCCGCGTGACGCCGAGCAGCCAGCGTGGCAGCGCGGCGGCTCCGCAGAGGGCGATGGTGCCGCCGGCGTCCGCGGCCAGTCGCTGCGCGCGGGCCAGCACGCCCAGGCAGTGGGCGGTGAGCATGCGGGTGGACGAGAGATCCACGACCACGTGGCGGCCCTGCTCCGCGAGGGTAAAGAGCTCCTGTTCGAGCTCGTCGCAGGCGGTGCCCTCGCGCAGGTCACCGTCGGGTTGGAGCACGACCCACTGATCCATCGCACGTGTCGTCATCGTCCGGTCTCCTCGACGGGGTCTCGGGAGCCTGCCGCCCGTCACCCTCTAGGACGGAACGAAGGGCCGAAAGGTTTCCCCCGGGCCCCGAACGTGCCGAGTGCTGGCACCGGCGCCGCCCGCAGCCTGTGCCGGGTCAGGGGGTTGCAAGGCTGGCGGGCCCCGGTTTCCCTCGACCCGCCGCCGGTTTTGCGCTATCAACTTGTTCCCTATGCCCATCTCCGTCCGGTCGTTCGGCCCCGGCCTGGTCCTCGCCGGCCTGCTCCTGCCCACCCCGGCGCTGGCGGCGACGTCCGGGGGAGGCGGCCTGGACCTCATGCCGGTCCTGCTGGCGATGGTCCTCGTCCTGCTCGGGGCGCAGCTCGGCGGCGCGCTCTTCGCGCGCATCGGGCAGCCGCCGGTCCTCGGCGAGCTGCTGGCCGGCGTGCTGCTCGGCAACCTGGGCCTGTTCGGCTGGCACGGTCTCGAGGGGCTGCGCCAGATGCCGGCGCTCGAGGTGCTGGCCCAGATCGGCGTGCTGTTCCTGCTCTTCGACGTGGGGTTGGGCACGAACGTGACGCAGATGATGGCCGTGGGCGCCTCTTCGACGCTGGTGGCCACCCTGGGAGTGGTCGCGCCCATCGGCCTGGGCTTCCTGCTCTCGCGCGGCTTCTTCCCCACCCACCATCCGCTCACCCACTGGTACGTCGGCGCCGCCCTGTGCGCGACCAGCGTCGGTATCACCGCCCGCGTGCTCGCCGATCTCGGCCGGACCGCGAGCCGGGAGGGGCGCATCATCCTCGGCGCCGCGGTGATTGACGACGTGCAGGGCCTGCTGGTGCTGGCCGTGCTCAAGGGCGTGGTCGAGGCCGTGGACGGCGGCCACGCCTTCGATCTCGGCTCGGTGCTGATCATCCTCGCCAAGGCCGTGGTCTTCCTAGCGGTGGCGATCGCGCTGGGGCGCCGGCTCTCCCGCCGGGTGTTCCAGTTCGGCGCGCTGCTGCCCGGCGCCGGGGCGCTGCTGCCGCTGGCCATCGCCTTCTGCTTCCTCCTCGCCTGGCTGGCCGGGCTGGTGGGGCTCGCCCCCATCGTCGGGGCCTTCTCCGCCGGCCTGGTGCTGGACGAGGTGCACTACCGCGAGCTGCGCGCCCGCGACGCCGCCGGGCGCGACGTGCAGACGCTGCTCGAGCCGATCGCCCGCTTCCTGGTGCCCGTCTTCTTCGTGCTGATGGGCATGCACGTGGACCTCGCCGTCTTCGGGGCCGGTCCGGCCCTCGGCTTCACCCTGGCGCTGGTGCTGGTCGCGCTGGTGAGCAAGCAGGCCTGCTCGCTGGGCGTGCTGGGCCGGGGCACCGACCGCCTCGCCGTCGGGCTGGGCATGATCCCGCGGGGCGAGGTCGGCCTCATCTTCGCCAGCATCGGCAGCACGCTGGTGGTCGCGGGCGAGCGCGTCGTCTCGCCGCTGGTCTATTCGTCGGTGGTGGCCATGGTGGCGGTCACCACGCTGATCACGCCGCCGCTGCTGGCCTGGCGCCTCCGACGCCTGCCACGGTGACTCGACGACGCGTCCGCAACGGGGGCGGGCGCGATCGGGAAAGGAGCGAGGTCGCAGACATGTCCCCCACCGCGGAGCATCGTCCCACCCGTGCGGTCGTCTCGTTCGTGGAGTGGATCGTCAAGAAGACGCGCGGCCCGGATCGGTGGCGCCCGGCCGGGGCGGTGCGCGTGCTGCCGCCCTCGGCGCTGATCCACGACGTGACGGAGGCGCGGCGCGCGGAGCCGGTCTTCGAGCAGCTCGCCCGGCTGGGCTTCGAGCCGCGCAAGGTGCCGCTCGACAGCCTGGTGGACGAGACCACCGGGATGTGCCGGACCCTCCTCGCGGGCGCGGCGGGCTGCTGGGCCGTGCTCCTCCTCGAGCCGGAGGACGCCTCGCGGGCCGGGAAGCTGGGGCCGGCCTTCCGGGAGTTCGCCCACCGCGCGCCCGACGCGGTGGCGGTGGTGATCGGACCGCTGCCCAGCCGCTCGGAGATCCTCGATCGCTACCGCCACGTGGTGACGGCCGCCGACGGCACGGTCGCGCCCTCCGAGCTGGCCGCCGGGCTCGCCCACGCCAGCTCGGC
>CAYNPF010000056.1:0-12671 GCA_964398895.1 uncultured bacterium | reverse complement strand
GCTGTCGCAGGCGCGGGCCCAGTCGGTGCTCGACTACCTCAAGGGCAAGTACCCGACGATCGACGTCTCGCGCTTCACGGCGAAGGGCTACGGCGAGAGCAAGCCGCTGGTGAAGAACGTGGACGACGCCTCGCGGGCGCAGAACCGCCGGGTCGAGTTCACCGTGCTGAACAAGGAAGTGCTCAAGAAGGAAGTCGAGCGGCGCCGCCTGCTGCAGAAGGACGAGACCGCGCCGGCCGACAGCACCGCGACCCACTGATCCGGGCGCCGGGAACCGACGGGCCGGGGGAGCCTCCCCGGCCCGTCGTCCGTTTCGGTCTCCGGCACGGTGGCGGCCCGGGAACGCGGCGGCTAGTATCACGCCCGAGCGCAGTCCCGGCCCTCCGCGATCCCCCGGACGGCCGGGCCGCACGTGGAGGCACGATGCGCATCCCTCGCCCCGGATCCCTCGCGGGCCTCGCCGCCGGCGCGGCCCTTCTGCTGCTCGTCGCCCACCCGCTGTCCGTCCGCGCCGACTGGCTCCAGCCCGACGCCTCGTACCGCGACGCGCAGCTCACGCTGCGGCTCGCGGTGCGCGACACGGTGGGCCAGCCGCTCACCGTCGCCCGCCTTGATTCGCTGGGCGTGGCGCACCTGCGCCTCGCCGACCTCGCCGAGGCCGGCCGCCACTTCGCGCACGCGCTGGCGCTGGCACCGGGCGACGAGACCGCCATCGCCGGGCTGGGGCGCATCGCGCTGCTGCAGGACGACGGTGAGCGCGCCGACAGCCTGCTGTCCAGCCTCGTGGTGCGCGCGCCGGACGTCACCCGCGACCTCTACAACGCCCGGCTGCGTCGCGGCCGGTGGAAGTCGGCGGCGGAACTGGCCGAGATGGTCGGCGAGCCGGGCCGGGCCGCGCTGCTGCAGCGGATCGCCGACGACGAGGCGGCCTGGCACGTCGAGGGGCCCACCCACGTCACGCTGCCGTGGATCCGCTGCTGGCCCGTGCCCATCGTCAAGGTCCGGCTGAACGGCCAGCCCGTGCTGATGGCGGTCGAGACCGGCGTGGCGGATCTCGTGCTCGACCCGGCCACGGCACGGCGCTGCAACGTGACCCTGCTGCCCGAGCAGGCACCGCTGGACTGGGGTGGCGAGCGCGTGGCCGCGCGGCTGGCCGTGGTGCAGCGGCTCGCCCTAGGCGCCATGCACGTCACCGACATCCCCGCCGCCACCGTGTCACTGCGGCGCTGGAGCCTCGAGGCCAATCCCGAGGGCGAGCAGGTCGGCGGCCTGATCGGCGCCAACCTGCTGGCGCGCTTCACGCCCACGCTCGACTACCGTCGCTGCCGGCTGGAACTGCGGCGTCGCGACGTCGTCCCGACCTTCACCCCCGGCGCACAGCGCATCCCCTTCGAGCTGTGGGGGGAGCGCGAGATCACGGTGTACGGCTCGCTCGCCGCCGGCCGGCGCATGGCGATGGTGCTGCAGACCGGCCTGCCCGGTTGCGGGGTCGGCGCGCCGCCCGAGGTGTTCGAGGAGGTGGGGCTGAAGTCCGGCGCCCTGTCGCGCGCCGTGCAGTCGGCCGGCAGCCTGACCGGCGGTCGGGGCTGGCCGACCGTGCTGGTCCCGACCGTCACGGTCGGGCCGCTGGTGCGGGACAAGCTGAACGGCTTCGCGGGAGCGGTGGATTCCGCCGACCTGTGGCGCCACGGCGTGCGCCGCGACGCCCTGCTCTCCAGCGACTTCCTGCGCGAGCAGCGCGTCACCGTGGACTGGGAGAGGCGACAGCTCGTCTTCGAGTAGCGCCGACGGGCGGCGCGGGCTTGGCGTGCCCGCGGGCCTCGGCTATGCTGCCGGCGTGCGACTGAACTACCACGTCATGTCGTCACCGGTCGGGCTGCTCCTGCTCGTCGGCGGCGATCGCGGCCTGCGCTACGTGGACTTCCTCGAGCGCCGGAGCCTCAAGCGCGCCTTCGCGGCCCACGCCGACGAGGTGCCCGACGCGGAGTGGGTGCCGTCGCTGCTGGCCCTGCGCCCGGTGGTGGCCCAGCTCGAGGGCTACTTCTGCGGAACGATCAAGCGCTTCAACCTGCCGCTCGACCTGGTCGGCACGGACTTCCAGCTGAAGACCTGGCGGGCGCTGCGCACGATCCCCTACGGGCACACGCACACCTACGGGCAGATCGCGAAGGCCATCGGGCAACCCGGGGCCGCACGGGCGGTGGGGCTGGCCAACAACCAGAACCGCATCCCCATCATCGTCCCGTGCCATCGGGTCGTGGGCGCCGACGGGAACCTCACCGGCTACGCCGGCGGCCTGCCCCGCAAGCGTCGCCTGCTCGAACTCGAGGCGCACTTCGCCCGGCTGGACGCCCCGGCCCGCACCTGATCCGCTTCAGAAGTGGTCGTAGCCCGTGCCGCCGAGCGGCACGGTCGCGCCGGCGCGCGTGCGCAGATCCCGTCGCGACGGCGCGGCGGTGAACCGCCCGACCACGCTCAACGCCACCCCCGCCGCCGCCGCCGCGCGCTCCGCCGCCGCGCGGCCGGCCGGATCGAGCGCGAGCAGCAGTTCGTAGTCGTCGCTCGGAGCGAAGCGGAGCGCCTCGACCGGCTCGCCCAGCACGCCGGCGGCCCGCGCCAGCAGCGCGTCGTCCGGCCAGGCGGCCTCCTCGATCTCGGCGCCCACGCCGCCCGCCTCGCACAGGTGCGCGAGATCGCCGGCGAAGCCGTCGGAGACGTCCACCGCGGCCGTGACCGCCCCGGTCTCCCGCAGGGCCGCGGCCAGCGCCACGCGCGCCGTCGGCGCCAGCCACGCCTCCAGGAGCGGCGACCACTCGCCCGCGCGCGCCGCCTCGCCCAGCGCCCGGGCCAGCCGCGGGCCGGCCCCGGCGCGCCCCGGATGCCCGCTCACCGCCACCAGGTCGCCCGGCCGGGCCCCGGCGCGCCGCCAGGCGCGCCCACGCTCGCACTCGCCCAGCAGGGTGAGCGAGTACCACTCGGCCTGCGTCACCGCGGTGAGGTTCCCCCCCACGAGCGTCGCCCCGGCCGCGGTCAGCGCCGCGGCCAGGCCCGACTGGAACGCCACCAGGTCCTCGATCGCGCTCTCGCGCCGCGCCCCGATCGAGAGCAGTGCCCAGCGCGGCTGCGCGGCCATGGCCGCCAGGTCGCTGAGGTTGGCCTGCGCGAGCCGCGCGCCCGAGCGCCGGGGCGGGGACCAGGCGGGCAGGAAGTGCTCTCCGCTCACGAAGGCGTCGGTGGTCGCCACCAGATCGAAGCCCGGCGAGGACCGCAGCACCGCAGCGTCGTCGCCGCTGTCCACCACGACGCCGGCCCCGGCCGCGCCGCGCGCCGCGGCCAGTCGGCGGATCACCTCGAACTCGCCCAGATCACCCAGCGTGGTCATGGCGGTCACTGTACTCGCGCCGCGTCGGCAACGACACCGCGAACAGGATCGCCGCGGCCAGCGCGAGGACCGCGTCGGTGGCGAGCGCGACGCGCGGTCCCCGCCACTGCCACAGCGCGCCGGCCACCACGCTGGCCGGCAGCAGCGCCGTGCCGACCACGCCGTAGTAGAAGCCGTAGGCCGTGCCGCGTCGTCCCGGCGGCACCAGGTCCCCGAGCAGGCTGCGCTGCGAGGCCTCGAGCAGGGCACTGTGCACCCCGAGCAGGACGAAGCCGGCGACGACGGTGAGCAGGCTCGCTCGCCAGGCCAGCAGCGCGTAGGTGCCGGCGAAGAGCAGGTAGGCCGCCAGCAGGATGCCCCGCCTCCCGATGCGATCCGACAGCTCCCCCACCGGCCAGGCGAGCGCGGCGTAGACCACGTTGTAGAGGAGGTAGACCAGCGTGACGCCGGTGGCGGCGAGACCGGGGCCGTGCGCCCGATCCGCGGCGAGCAGCAGGAGGAAGGCGGCGCTCGAGTTGGCGAGCGAGAAGAGGCCCGCGGTCGCCAGGAAGCGGTGGAAGGGCCGGCCCAGCCCGCGCGCGTCGGCGGGGCGGGCGACACGGGCCGGGACCGCCACGGACGCCGGGCCGCGCACGAAGGCGGCGATCACGACGAGGGCCAGCCCGGCGGGGAGCAGCGAGAGCAGGAAGATGCCCCGGTAGGCTCCCGGGGCAACGCTCAGCAGGGCGAAGGCCACCAGCGGACCGATGGCCGCGCCCAGCGTGTCGAGCCCGCGATGGAAGCCGAAGGCCCGACCGAGCCGGGCCGGCTCGACCGAGTCGGCGATGAGCGCGTCACGCGGCGGGTTGCGCAGGCCCTTGCCCAGCCGGTCGCCGAAGCGCAGTCCCAGCACCGCCGACCACGACATCGCCAGCGCCAGCGCCCCCTTGGCGAGCGCCGAGAGTCCGTAGCCGAACAGGAGGAAGGGCCGCCGCTGGCCCACGCGGTCCGACAGCCACCCCGAGCCCAGGCGCACGAGGGCGGCGGTGCTCTCCGCCACCCCCTCGATGAGGCCAAGGCCGGCAGCCGAAGCCCCGAGCACGCCCACCACGAAGAGCGGCAGGACGGGCACGATCATCTCGCTGGAGACGTCGGTCAGGAGCGACACAACGCCCAGGGCAATGACCGTCCGCGGCAGCCCCGGGATGCCCCGAGAGGTGTTTCCATGGATCGGATCGGTCGGAGCTTCCGCCATGGAGCTCACACTAGCACAAGGGGATCGCGATGTATCCAACCACTCCCGGCACGATAGAAACCGTTGTCGGGCACAACACAACACCACCCATTGATGATTCTCTTGGTAATCAAATGCCAGACTGGGCTAGATTGCCACCATGAGCGAGACGGAGAAGCGCCGGCGCGGCCGCCCGGCCAAGCCCACGGACCACCCGGTCGGCTCCCGGCTGCGACAGCGCCGCGAGCAGCGCGGTCTGACGGTCCGTGAGACGGCCCTGCTCGTCGGCCTGAGGCGCACCTCGGCCTCCTACCTGTCCCAGCTCGAGAGCGGCGCCAAGACCCCGCACGCCGCGCTGGCTCGCCGGCTGGCGGAGGTCCTGGAGGACGACCCCCGCATCTACCTCGCATGGGCGGCCACCGGGAGGCGCTCCGAGCCACTGGCGACCGCGAGGGCGGTGAGGACCCTCGCCGAACTGCTCCGGCATCCCGACTACGAGCTCTCCCCCGCCGGTCCACCTCCGGGCCCGGTCGCGGCGGAAGGTCCGTCCGCCGATCTCGCCCCCCTGCGATCCGTCGCCAGGAGCGCGGGCGCGCCGGAACCTCCCGTGATCGAGCCACCGGCCGGCGGCGGCGTGCCGAGCGCCTGGCTGCTGGTGCCCGAACTGGGCGAGGGCGCCGATCCCGGCGATGGCGTTTGCGTCCCGGCCTCCCCGATCACGCACCGCATCGCCGCCGAGGCGCTCGCCGCGGTCGAGCCGCTTGAGCGCCCCTTCGCCTACCGCCTCTCCGCCGCGGGCGCGGAGCGCGTGAGCGACCTGCTCACGCCCGGCGACGTTGCCGTGCTGACCCGCCGGGTCTGGCCGCCCGTACCCGGAGCCGTTCACGCCGTGCGCCTGGCGGGCCGCGTCGTGCTGGCCCGCGTCCTGTGGAACAACCGCCAGCTCCTGCTGCTGCCCGGGCCGGAGCGGCGCGACTTCCTCGTGCTCGACGCGCCCGACCGCGCCACCGTCGAACGCCTCCTGGCCGGACGGATCGCGGCGACGCTGCGCCCGCGGAACTAGGGAGGATCCGCCCCATGCCGCTGCCGCCCGCTCTCGCCCGCTTGGCCCGCGACTGCGAGATCACGCCCTTCAAGTCGCCGGGCCCCGGGGGCCAGAAGAAGAACAAGACCGAGTCGAGCGTGCGCGTGCGTCACCTGCCCAGCGGGATCACGCGCATCGCCACCGAGAGCCGCTCGCAGGGGCGCAACCGCGAGCTGGCCCTGACCCGCGTGCTCGCCGAGCTGGAGCGGCGCGCCCGCCGGCCGAAGCCCCGCCGGCCCACGCGGCCGGGCCGAGCCGCCGTGGAGCGGCGGCTGGCGAGCAAGCGACGCGCGGCCGAACGCAAGCGCGGCCGCGCGCCGGCAGCCGAGGTGGACTGACGTGACCCCGTCCCCGCGCCCCCCCGCCGCCGTCCGCACCGGGATCGCCACGCCCACCGAGCTGCTCGAGGTCTTCTCGTGGCTGGACCGCGATCCGGTCGTGAACGTCTACCTGGTCGCGTTGCTGCTGCGCGACCGCCTCGCCGCACCCGCTGACGAGTACTGGCTGGCCCGGCGCGACGAGGAGATCGTCGGCCTCGTGCACGTGGGCTCCGCCTCCGGCGCGGTGCTGCCCGCGAGCGGCACGGCCGAGGCCCATGCTGCCCTCGCCGAGCGCGTGGCGGAGCGCCTCCTTCGCCTGCCGCCGCGCTTCCACGTCGTCGGCGACCGCGACGGCGTCACCGCCATCCGCGATCGTCTGCGGCGCTCCGGGCTCGAACCGAGCCGCTTCCGCGATCACACCTACATGGCCCTCGCGGCGGGCGACCTGCCCGACTTCGAGCGCGTGCCCGGGCTGCGGCCGACCCGCCCCGAGGACCGCGCGCTCGTCCACGACAGCGGCGCCGACCTGCGCGCCGAGGAGATGGGCGACGATCCCCGGCACAGCGATCCCACGGGCTACGCGCGCCGCGTCGAGGAGGAATGCGGCGGGGGCTACACCTGGCTGTGGATCGAGGGCGGCGAGCTGCGCTTCCGCGCCAGCCTGAGCGCGCTCAGCGCCGATGCCGTGCAGATCGCCGGCGTCTACACGCCCCCCGCGCAGCGCGGGCGCGGCTACGCCCGGCGGGGCCTGGCCGAGCTGTGCGCCCGCCAGTTCGCCCGCGTCAGCGCCGCCTGCCTGTTCGTGGGCGACGACAACGCGCCGGCGCGCGCCGTCTATCGCCGCCTCGGCTTCCGGGAGCGTGCGGCGTGGGGCTCGGCCTTCTACGCGCGCGGCGAACCCACGGGCGACGGGCTTTCCACTTGACCGCGGAATCCGCGATTTGCGACCGTGCGGACGTTCGCACGAATCCAGACTCCCCAACCTTCCGAACCGGAGGCTGCACGTGAAGAGACTCGTCATCCCGATGTTTCTCGTCGCCGGCCTGACCTGTGCCACCAGCGCGGGGGCACAGGTCTTCGGCCAGTACACCCCCGCGGACGTGCTCGCCGTCAACGCCCGCGAGTTCGGCGCCTACGTGGATTTCAGCGAGAACGTCGCCGGCCTGCTCGGCCAGCTCCGCCTGAGCTTCTACCCGAACGTGGATTTCGGCTTTCAGGGCGGCCTCTCGCGCCTCGACCTCGGCAGCACGACGAAGACGACGCTGCGCCTGGGCTCGGACCTGCGGGTGGGCGTGATCCGCGCCGGCGCGCGTTCCCCGGTGGACGTGGCGGCCGGCGGGGCCGTCGGCGTCGAGACGACCGACAACTTCACCAGCATCCGCCTGGGTCCGTCGGTCGTGGCCAGTCGCACCTTCCCGCTCTCGGCTCAGGCGGCGATCGTGCCCTACGCCGGCGCGATGCTCGGCTTCGCCAACGTCAGCTCGCACGGCGACAGCGACACCGACTTCTCGATCCCGCTGCGCCTGGGCGCCGAGCTGCGCGCCATCCCGGGCGTGCGCATCACCGCCGAGCTGCAGTTGCGCCTGGGCGACGACTTCGGCGACGACACCGCTTTCACGACCGGCGTGAACCTGCCGTTCTGACGAGGCCGCTGGCGGGAGCCAGCCTCATCGCGCGGGGTCCGGTGGCAGCCCGGCCCTGCGCGATCCCCCCGGAGGATCCGCTGCACAAGCGGGCCCTTCATTACAATTGACGTTATTCCAAGCGCTTACAGCGTTGACACCGTCGGCAAAATGAAGGTTGTCGCACCCATGTCGCGGTGCTAGCCTGCCGACCCCCGAGTGGGAGTCGGTGCCTCGACCACCCGCCGGAGTCTGGCAAATCACGCAGGATCCCTGAGAATCGCCGGTTCATCGCTCGCGCGTGCACCTCGTGCCGGGTTGGCTCCCGGTGTCCCCGGTGGACGAACCGGAAGGTTGTGGAAAGCGTGTGGAGGGAAGGAGGCCGTTCCTAGCGCAACACCTTGCTACGAGGCGAGTTGACCACACGCCAGCCGCTGTTGATAAGTTCCATCCACATTCTCCACAGGTTTTCGCGTCCCGGGGCCCCGGGCCGCGCCAGGCCGAAGCCGGCGCACCCCAGATCCCTGTGGATAATTCCCGCGACCTTTCAGCAAGGACCGTTGAAATGGCCGTCCAGTCGGTGCAGTCGGAGGAGACGGGCCAGCTCTGGGCCCAGGTCCTCGACTCCGTTCGCGGCAGGATCGGCAGCCCCCAGGCCTTCGACACCTGGTTCAAGCCCATCGTCCCCCGCGCCATCAACGAACAGTTCGTCGAACTCGAAGTCCCCAACGCCTTCTTCGTGGACTGGATCCACGAACACTACCTCGGCGCCCTGCGGCAGGGGCTCGCCGAGGCGCTCCATGCGACCCCGGAGGTCCGCTTCTCAGCCCTCGATCCGATCGCGCCGGCCGCACCCGAGCCCGCGGCGGTCGAGCCGCGCGTCGTCGCCGCAGAGGCGGCGCGGCCCGGCCTCGCCGCCCGGAACTGGCTCGACAGCCAGCTGAGCCCACGGCACACCTTCGAGAGCTTCGTGGTCGGCGGCGGCAGCCGCTTCACCCATGCCGCCTGCATGGCGGTGGCGCAGTCGCCCGGCACGGTCTACAACCCGCTGTTCATCTTCGGCGGCTCAGGGCTGGGCAAGACGCACCTGCTGCACGCCATCGGCCACCAGGTGCTGTGCGGCCGGCCCCACCTGCGCGTCTACTACGTGTCCGCCGAGCGCTTCACCAACGAGATGATCTACGCGATCCAGCACGCACAGACACTGGCATTCCGCAACAAGTACCGGAACGTGGACGTGCTGCTGATCGACGACATCCAGTTCCTGGCCGGCAAGGAGAGCACGCAGGAGGAGTTCTTCTACACGTTCAACGCCCTGCGGGACGCGCACAAGCAGATCGTGGTGACCGCGGACAAGCCGCCCAAGGACATCCCCAACCTCGAGGCGCGGCTCACCTCGCGCTTCAACCAGGGGCTGGTCACCGACATCAAGCAGCCGGACATCGAGACCCGGATCGCTATCCTGCGCAACCGTTGCGAGCAGGAGGGGGCCGACGTTCGCCTCTCCGAGGACGTGCTGCTGCTCATCGCCGATCGCATCCACACCAACATCCGCGACCTCGAGGGCTGCCTGGTGCGGCTGATGGCGGTGGCGGCGCTCACCGGCCAGGAGATCACCCTGGAACTGGCCGAGGAGGTGCTGCAGCACTACGTCAATCCCGAACCCGATCAGCTCAACCCGGAGCGCATCGTCGCCCTGGTGGCCGAGCACTTCGGCGTCAAGGGCGAAGCCCTGGTCGGACAGCGGCGCACCCGCGCCGTGGCCCTGCCGCGGCAGATCGCCATGTACCTGCTGCGCCAGCTCACCGAGCTGTCGCTGGTGGACATCGGCCGGATGTTCGGCGGTCGCGACCACTCCACCGTGATCTACGCCTGCGAGAAGATCGGAACCATGGTGGGGACGGATAACGAGTTCGCAGAACGCATCAACGGGCTCATCTCCACGCTGGCCTCGGGATGAGCTGTGGATAACCTGTGGAGGGCTGGGGATACCTGGTCCTCCCGGGTCAGCCCCCGGCAAAGGGGTGGGTAACCGGCGGGGTTGTCCACACCCGCCGGTCGTCGTTTCCGGCCTTGCCGAATCGGGCTTTTTCCGCCTTCGACGAGCGTCATCCACACACCCGACAGCCCCTACGGTTACTGGTTCTTTTCTTATTCTCTTACAAGCACTTAGAGTCATAGTCCAGGGACCGAAATGACTTGCGGACGGACCCCGGACTGCCTATGATGCCAAGGTTTCAGACGTGAGCCTCCGGTGGCCGGCGTTCCGCACCGCGGAACCTGTGGCCGGACTTGGGCTTTCCCCAGTCAGGGAGTGACTTCCATGGAGCTGACCATCCAGCAGGGCGATCTCGCGTTCGCCGTGGCGCGGGCCCTGGGATCGGTGTCGTCGAAGAGCCCACTTCCCCTCCTGAGCTGTGTGCTGATCGAGGCCGAGAAGGGCGGGCTGCGCGTGACGGGAACCGACCTCGACGTGACCACGTCCGTTCGTGTGGCCTGCAACGTCTCGAGCGTCGGCAAGATCGCCGTCTCGGCGCGTCACTTCCACGAGGTCGTGCGCAAGATGCCGAAGGGCACCCTGACGCTCGCCGTCCGCGATGGCCAGTGCCAGGTGGACTACGGCGACGGCAAGGGCTGGTCGCGCTTCCCCGTGCAGGATCCGGCGGAGTTCCCGCGCATCCCCGAACTGAAGGGGGAGAGCCGCGTCACGCTCGAGGGTGCGACACTGTCGCGCCTCGCGGCGCGGACGATGTTCTCGGCCTCGACCGAGGAGACCCGCCCGCAGTTGAACGGCGTGCTGGTCGTCAGCGGGGACAAGAAGCTGACCTTCGTGGCCACCGACGGACACCGGTTGTCGCGCGCGACGCGCCAGGGCTCCTTCGAGGGTCTGAGCGCGCAGGGGATCATCATCCCGACGCGCGCACTGCAGGCGGTGAGCCGCACGGCGGAGGAGGCCACCAGCCCGGTCGAGATCGAGATCGCCGCCGGTCGCAACCAGGCGGGCTTCAGCACCCAGGTGGGCGAGTACCGCGTGCAGATCATCACGCGCCTGCTCGAGGGCGCCTACCCGAACTACGAGCAGGTCATTCCGAAGGACAATCCGCGCAGCATGACGGTGCGGCGGCTGGACCTGATCGAGGCCATTGACATCGTCGCCTCGCACGCCGACAACGTCACCAAGCAGGTGCGCTTCTCGCTGCGCAAGCAGGAGTTGGGGGTCTCGTCGGCCACGCAGGAACTGGGCGCTGGCGAGCAGAAGCTGGCCGCGGAGTACGATGGGGAGGCGCTCGAGATCGGCTACAACGCCAGCTACCTGCTGGACATCCTGCGCGGCATCCCCACGGAGCAGGTCGTCTTCCGGCTCAAGACGGCGCTATCGGCAGGTGTGATCGAGCCCGTCGGGGCGATGCCGCAGAGCGAGGAGGAGTTGCTCTGCCTGATCATGCCCCTGCGGCTCCCGGACGCGAGCGGTTAGCGCGTGGAGTCACTGGCGGGCGTGCTGCCGCGCGTCCTCCGGCAGCTCGGGCTGGAAGAGGGCCTGCTGGGGTGGCGTGCGGTGCACGAGTGGGAGCAGGCCGTCGGCGCGCGCGTGGCCCGGCACACCCGTGCGGTCGCCTTCCACGAGGGCGTGCTCCAGATCGAGGTCGAGGGCTCGGCCTGGATGCACGAGCTGGGTTTCCTGAAGACCGACTTGATGCGAAAGGTCAACCGGCATCTCGGTAGCCGGCTGGTGCGGAACATACGCTTCGTCGTGCCCCGGGGAGGGATCCTCAGGTGAGCGTGGAGAAGGGAGAGAGCGGAGTGGCTGAGGAGACGAAGGGCAAGGGCCACCACTACGACGCGACCAGCATCCAGGTCCTCGAGGGCCTGGAGGCGGTGCGCAAGCGCCCGGCCATGTACATCGGTGACATCAGCACGCGGGGCCTGCACCACCTGGTCTACGAGGTGGTGGACAACTCGGTGGACGAGGCCCTGGGCGGCTACTGCGACGAGATCGCGGTGACCATCGAGCCCGACGGCAGCATCACGGTGGTGGACAACGGGCGCGGCATCCCCGTGGACCTGCACGCGACCACGAAGAAGCCGGCGCTCGAGGTGGTCATGACCACGCTGCACGCCGGCGGCAAGTTCGACAGCGAGAGCTACCGTGTCTCGGGCGGCCTGCACGGCGTCGGCGTCTCGGTGGTGAACGCGCTGGCCGCGTGGTGCGAGGTCGAGGTGCTCAAGGACGGCACCATCTACACGCAGCGCTACGAGCGCGGCAAGCCGACCGGGCCGATGCAGACGCACCCGGCCGCGAAGGGGCGCAAGGGCACGGGCACGACCACGCACTTCATGCCCGACGGGCGCATCTTCAGCGACACGACCTACCATTACGAGACGCTGGCCGGGCGCCTGCGCGAGCTGGCCTTCCTGAACAGCGGCCTGCGCATCCACCTCACCGACGCGCGTGTCAACAAGACACAGGAGTTCTACTACAAGGGCGGGATCGCCGAGTTCGTGAAGTACCTCAACCAGAACAAGGACGTCCTGCACCCGAAGCCGGTGACGTTCTCGCGCGAGCGCGACAACGTGGCGGTGGACGTCTCGCTCCAGTACAACGACAGCTACGTCGAGTCGGTGCATTCCTTCGTCAACAACATCAACACCATCGAGGGCGGCAGCCATCTGATCGGCTTCCGCTCCGCGCTCACCCGCTCGCTCGTGAACTACGCCGAGCGCGAGGGCATGACCAAGAACAACAAGGCGAGCGTGACCGGCGAGGACGTGCGCGAGGGCCTGACCGCGATCGTCTCGGTGAAGATGCAGAACCCGCAGTTCGAGGGGCAGACCAAGACCAAGCTCGGCAACAGCGAGGTCAAGGGTATCGTCGAGAGCACCGTGGGGGAGGGGCTGCGCGAGTACTTCGACGAGAACCCCTCGGTCGTCCGGCGGATCGTGGACAAGATGCTGGCGGCGTCGCGGGCCCGCGAGGCCGCGCGCAAGGCGCGCGAACTGGCGCGGCGCAAGACGATCCTCGACGGCGGTTCGCTGCCGGGCAAGCTGGCGG
>CAYNPF010000055.1:0-12737 GCA_964398895.1 uncultured bacterium | reverse complement strand
CCTTCGCCGAGACCGGCCTCTCGGTGTCGCGCCGCATCCCCATGCCCGGCACCTTCTCGCTCACCGCCTCGGCCGACTGGCTGCAGGGCGACAGTTTCCGCATCACCCGCGCGGCGAGCGAGGCGGCGAACGATCCGCTGGCCACCGATCCCGAGGCCGGCGACCGCGCCGGCGAGGCGCGTCCGGCTCTGGTCGGACAGCTCAGCGGCTTCGGACAGATCGGCGAGCGCTCCGGCTACGAGGTCGCCCTGTCGGCCACCGGCGGCACCAACGACGTCGCCGCCGGCACCCTCACCCGCGTCTACGACGCCGCGGCGAAGCTGAAGCTGTGGACGGCCCCGAGTGCGTACCTGGTGGTCCAGGGCGAGCTGCTGCGCCTGGATCGCGAGGAGGCGGGCTGGGATTCCACCGCGGCCGGCTACACCAAGAGCACGATCCGGCCGACCGGCGGCTATCTGTACGCCGACTACAACTTCAGTCCGCGCTACGACGCCGGGCTCTCCTACGAGCGTTACCAGCAGCCCACGGCCGAGCGGACGTGGGACCAGGCCTTCGGTGCGTTCGTGGGCTTGTCGCTGATGGAGGAAACCACGTCGTTCCGGCTCGACTGGAACCACTTCATGCCCGGCACGCCGGCCGGGGCCGGGGCGGATGCAAAGGCCGTGGATACCGTCACGCTGCGCGTCATCTACTCGATGGGCCCGCACAAGGCCCACTCCTTCTAGGGGGCGAACCGATGCGATTCCACTTCCTGCTCCGGACCGCGCCGGCGGTGTTGCTGGCGCTGGCCCTCGGCACCACGCCGGCCGCCGCCCGGCTGCGCGTGGCCGCCTCGATCACCGACCTCGGCTCCATCGCCGCCAGCGTGGGCGGCGACCAGGTCGAGGTCCTCTCCATCGCCCGCCCCAACGCCGACGTGCACCACGTCGAGGTGCTGCCCTCCTACATGGTCCAGGTGGCGCGGGCCCAGCTCTATCTCAAGGTGGGGCTGGGGCTCGACCAGTGGGCCGACGGGATCATTGACGGCTCGCGCAACGCCCGGCTGCAGGTGCTCGACTGCAGCGCGGACATCACGCCGCTCGACCGACCGACACAACTGACCGCCGCCATGGGCGACGTCCACCCCTTCGGCAATCCCCACTACTGGCTCGATCCGCGCAACGGCGGCATCGTGGCGCGCGAGGTGGCCGAGGCGCTGGGACGGCTCGATCCACCGCATGCGGGCGCCTACCTCGCGCGGGCCGACAGCCTCGCGCGGGCGGCCGCCACCTGTCACGCGCGCGTCCGGTCGCGGTTGTCCGGCCTGCCGGCGAAGACGCTGTTCACCTACCACTCCTCATGGGTCTACTTCGCGCAGGCCTTCGGCCTGGAGATCGCGGGCACGGCCGAGCCCGTTCCGGGCATCCCCCCTACGGGCAAGCACCTGGCGGAGCTGGTGCGGATCGGCCGCGAGCGCAAGGTGCCCGTGCTGCTGCAGGAGACGTACTTCTCCGACGACGCCGGGAAGTTCCTCGCCCGCGAGACCGGACTGCGGGTGGTGAAGGTGGCGCCCTCGTGCGACGACGTGCGACCGGGCAGCTACCTCGCGCACATCGAGCAGGTGGCGGACCAGCTGGCGGCTGGCGGGACGCCGGTCCCGCGGAGGACGCCATGATGGAGGCGTTCGCCCTGCCCTTCTTCCGCACCGCGTTGCTGGCCAGCCTGGTGCTCGCCGGGCTGCACGCCTACCTCGGCTTCCACATCGTGCGGCGCGGGGTGATCTTCGTGGACCTCGCGCTGGCCCAGATGGCCGCCCTGGGGGTGGCCGTGGCGCTGGTCCTCGACCTGCACGAGAACGGTCCGGCCACCTACCTGCTGGCGCTGGGCATGACCTTCGTCGGCGCCGCCGTCTTCGCCTGGTTGCGGGGACGGCGGCGGGACGTGCCGCTCGAGGCCTTCATCGGCATCGTCTTCGCCACCGCGCAGGCGGCGGTGTTCCTGGTGCTGGAGAAGAGCCCGGCCGGACCGGAGCACCTCAAGGAGACGCTGGTGGGCGGCCTGTTCACCGTGGATCCGCGGCACGTGCTCGGCGTGGCGGTGCTCTACGGTGCAGTCGGGGTCGTGCACTTCCTGCTGCGCCGCCCGCTGTTCGAGATCACCACCGACCCGCAGGGCGCGGCGGCCCGCGGGCGCCACCTGTTCTGGTGGGACTTCGTCTTCTACGGGATCTTCGGGCTCGTGGTGACCTCCAGCGTGCAGATCGCCGGCGTGCTGCTGGTCTTCGGCTTCCTGGTCATCCCGGCGGTCGCCGGCCTGATGGCGACGCAACGCACCGGGGTCGCGCTGGCGATCGGCTGGAGCTTCGGCTTCCTCGGGAGTCTGCTGGGCCTGCTCGGCTCGATCCGCTTCGACCTGCCGGCGGCGCCGAGCATCCTGGTGTCGCTGGCCGGCCTGCTGGTCCTGCTGGGGGGCGGTTTGAGCCTGTTTCCCGGGCGGCGCGGTCGGGCGAGGAGGCGCTGACGGTGGCGGCCGAATTCGGGCCCGACGTCGTCCTGCTCGACGTGATGATGCCGGGGATCGACGGCTACGAGACCTGCCGGCGTCTGCGGGCGCTGCCACGCCCCGCCGGCCCGCCCAAGATCATCATGGTCTCGGCGCGGGCCATGGTGGAGGAGCGGCTGCGCGGCTACGAGGCCGGAGCCGACGACTACGTGGTGAAGCCGTTCGACGAGGACGAGTTGCTCGCCAAGGTCCGCGTCTACGCCCGGTTGCAGTCGCTGGAGCAGCTCGAGCGGCTGCGCGAGAGCCTGCTCTCCCTCCTGCAGCACGAGACGCGCACGCCGATCACCTGCCTGCTCGCCGCGGCGGAGGCGCTCCGCGACGCGGAGCAGGAGCCGGGGGAACGGCGCGAGCTGCTGGAGGCGATGGGCTCGGCGGCGCAGCGGCTGGACGACCTGATCGGTCGCATCGTCCTGCTGGGGACCCTGCGTACCGGCCCCGCGCACGTGGCGCCGGAGACGGCGGACCTCGCGGCGCTGGTCGCTTCGGCGGTCGAGTCGCTCCGGGCGGACGCCGAGGCGGCGGGTGTGGCGCTGGAGACCGACCTGCCCGATGAGGTGCCGGCGCTGCTGGACGCGCGCTTTGGCGAGCTGGTGGTGACGCCGCTGCTGCGGAACGCCGTCCGATTCACACGCGGCGGAGGCCGGGTGCGGGTCGGCGTGTCGACGGACCCGGGGTGGCCCGGCCCGCTGCTGACGATCGAGGACGACGGGCGCCTCATCGAACGGGAACTCGTCCCCCATGTGCTCGAGGGACTGATGGTCGGCGACGTCGAGCACCACGGGCGGGGCACGGGCCTCAGTCTGCCGATCGCGCGGCTGTTCGTGCAGGCCCACGGTGGACGCTTCCAGCTCACCGGCGAACCGGGCGAGGGAACCTGCGTCCGCCTCTGGCTGTCGGCTCCGGGAGCCGGTGAGGCGAAGGAGCCGCGCGCCGCCTGAGCGGCGCTCCTCCCCCGACGTGCCCGGGTGGGCGCATGCCGTCCCCGCTCGCGCTTCCGCCGCCCTGCGGGTCCCCACGGTCCACGAATCCGCGTCGCCCCCACGCCGTGCTCCCCGCCTTCCGCCGCCCTGTCGCATCCTCGGCTTGCGGTTCACGAAGGGTCCGGGCTAGCCTGTAGCGGCAGGGTTCTCATGCCAAGGCCTCCACCGGTCGCCATCGGCGGAGGTGCCTCCCACGGCGCGGGAGCGGGCCACCGGTGGCGCGGTCCCCGGCTCTCCGCGCGACCGCCGGAAGAGGACGCACCATGAGCGAGGCAGAGCGGCTGAAGCGTGACCTGATCGCGCAGTGGGCCTTCGATACCCGACCCATCCTGGGCCGGCTGCACCTGTGGCTCGAGGACGTCGAGATCGAGTGGATCCGCGGCAAGCAGGTCGCCGAGTTCACCAGCCAGATCTCGTTCCTCGACGGCCGCATGGAGCGGCTGATGGCCATGACCGTGGCGGTCACCGCGCTCGGCACCCAGCTCTTCGGCCGCTACGGCGAGGGGCGGGACAAGGACAAGACGGGTCTCAACCAGGTCAAGAAGGACGCCGACGCCATCTCGGCCTACGCAATGAGCGAGGGGCTGTGGTACGCGTCGCGCCACCTGCCCGAGAACCACGCCATCATGGTGTGCCTGGGCGAGGGACTCATGCCCAAGGCCGGCGAGACGCCGGAGATGGGCTCGAATCCGCAGCTCGGCTACGGCCGCATCTACGCCCGACCGCAGGTGGCCCGCTGGCTGGAGCAGCGCGTCACCCGGATGCTGAACGAGCCCGGCTACTGCTGGGACACCTTCTACCGTGAGGTGAAGGAGGCCGGGATCACCGTCTGGGGCGCGGCCATTGACACGCTGGAGAACACCTCGCGCTTCGCCAAGGGAGAGCCCACCGGTCCGCTGACGGTGCTCCACCTGTTCGACCAGCCGCTGCGCATGCGACGCCCCTACGAGGGCTACGTCGGGAACCTCTTCCTCCCCCGCGCGGTGGTGGACGGGGCGGCCGGGCACTCGGTGCTGATTGACTACCGCACCCCGCGCGGCCAGGTGATGCAGGCGATCCGCGACGCGTACCCCGGTCTGCGCCCCGAGCACGTGCACGTCTGGACGCTGGGCGGCAAGAGCCGCGCCGATCGCATCGGGCACCTCTGGGACGAGTGGCGGGCCGCCGGGGCGCACGTCGTCGAGGATGGCTGGTCCCTGCCCACCGGGCTGCGGGCGTTCAACGAGTCGGGCACCTACGCTCCGACCTACCTGGTGGGTCCGTGGACCGACGGCGAGGGCCGCGCGCACCTGTTCGTCTGCGACGGCTACGCGGCCTCGGCGGAGGCGGTGCAGGCCGCCAGCCTGGCGCCGATGCTCGGGCTGGACGCCTCGCTGGCGGTCTTCACCTCGCGCTTCGAGCTACCCTACGAGTGCGAGCAGCACATCATGCACCTCGATCCCGAGGCGGCCGACTTCGGCGAGCGCCTGGCGGCGCGGCTGGGACGCGCCGTGGACGCGGCGGAGCAGGACGGCTACGCCGCCCTCATCCGCGAGGCGCGCGACGCCGGCGTGCCGCTGGAGAAGGCGGTGATCAGCGCCGACGACTTCTTCCCGGAGAAGCGCTGGGAGGTCGCGGCGCTGTCGGGCTACATGTGCGACGATCCCTACTCCGGGGCGCACGGTGTCGAGGAGAAGGGCCCGGGCACCTACCGGGTCGGCGTGCGGCTGGCGACGGCGCGCGGGGACAAGCGCGTCTTCTTCACCCTCCGGCTGATGGAGGAGCGGCGGGAGTCGCGCCTGGTCTTCAACCCGCTCCTCACCCGCTTCATCTACGGCGAGGACTTCCGCAGTCGCCCGGTGAAGATCTCGGACTCGGGGCGCATCCGCAACGAGCTGCAGACGCTGTGCTCCGAGGCGCTCGAGTACCTCGACCAGCAGCGCATGCGCATCCACTTCGACCGCATCCCGCCCGAGGTCATCTCGCCGGAGAACCAGAAGCTGCTGCTGGAGGTGCTGCGCTGGTACAAGCGGCACCACCCGCTGTGGTTCTCGTGGCTGATCGTGGAGGGGCCGGGCGAGCCGAGGTAGCGCGGCGGAACGCGTGCGGGGCCCGGGGACGATCCCGGGCCCCGCGGCGCTTCAGCGCCCGTGCGAATCGCCCACCAGGAGCTGCGGGAGCCAGGCGTACCACTCGGCGGCGCGCACGACCTCGTCGAGCGGCACGTTCTCGTCCATCATGTGCGCCGTCTTCTCGTCGCCGGGGCCGAGGCCGATGGCGGGGATGCCCGCCTTGCCCGCCCAGTAGGTGCCATTGGTCGAGAAGTCCCAGGTGCCGAGCGGGCGCTCGTTCGCCCACAGCTCGCGCCGCGCGCGCTGGCCGGCGAGGGCGAGCGGGTGATCGTCCTCCAGCAGCCAGGCCGGGTAGTACTTGGCGACCGGGAAGCGGAAGCCCGTGTACGAGGGTTGGTCGTAGAAGAGTTCCTCGACGTGGACCTCGTCCTGCTGGTAGTCGGGGATCAGCCCGCGGATCTGCTCGATGACGTGGTCGTGGGGCTCGTTCGAGGTGAGACGCCGATCGAGGAAGATGGTGAACTGGTCGGGCACGGCGTTGAGCGAGGCGGTGCGCGCCTCGACGTCGGTGATCACCACCGAGGGGGCCCCCTGCACCGGGTGGCTGCCCAGCCCCTGACGCATCTGGTAGTCGAGCTCGCGGATGTGGGCGATGATCGCCGTCATCTTGTAGACGGCGTTGTCGCCGAGATAGTGCGAGGCGGCGTGGGCCGAGCGGCCCTGGGCGGTGATCTTCAGCTCGATCCGGCCCTTGTGACCGCGGTAGACGTCGAGGTTGGTCGGCTCGCCGATGACCACGAAGTCGGGCCGCACCCCGGGGTCCACCTCGACGAAGGCGTTCGGGGCGATGCCGTCGCACCACTCCTCCATATTGCCGAGGTAGTACACGGTCCAGCCGTCGAGCAGCCCGAGGTCGCGGGCGATGGCGAGGCCGTGGACCATGCCCGGCGTGCTGCCCTTCTCGTCCACGGCGCCGCGGGCGTAGAGCCGGCCGTCCTCCACCTTGCCGACGAATGGGTCCCAGCCCCAGTCGGCCGGATCGCCGATGCCGACGGTGTCAATGTGCGAGTCGTAGACGATGACCCGGGGGCCGTCGCCGATGCGCCCGACGGTGTTGCCCATGCGGTCGAAGCGGGTCTCGTCCCAGCCCAGACGGCGCATCTCCGCCTGGATCCTCTCCCCCACGGGACCGATCTGGGAGTTCATCGAGGGGATGGCGCAGATGTCGCGCAGGAACCGGACGATCTCGTCGCGACGCTGGTGGACTCGCTGCTGGACGTCGGTGACCGTTGCCATCGCTCGCTCTCCGATGAGGACCGGGGTTCCGCGGCGCCCACCGGGCGACCGCACCGCGGAACCGTAACAGGAATGGCGCCCGCGGTCATCGCGGGGCGCCGGTCGTCTCAGCCCATCCCGATCACGCGGCCGTCGCGCAGGTCAATCCGCTCGGCGGCCGGCGAGGCGGGGAGGCCGGGCATGCGCATGATCTCCCCCATCAGCGGCACGAGGAAGCCGGCGCCGGCCGACACCAGCACCCCGCGCACGACGACCTTGAAGTCCTGGGGGCGGCCGATGAGCGCCGGATCGTCGGACAGCGACTTCTCCGTCTTGGCGACGCAGACGGGCAGGTCGGCGTAGCCGAGCCGCTCGAGCAGGCGCAGGTCCCGCTCGGCCTCGCGCGAGTACTCGACACTGGCCGCCCCGTACATCAGGCGGGCCACCTTCTCGAGCTTGACGCGGAACGGGTCCGAGCGCTCGTAGAGCGGGTGGAACTGCCCCTTGCAGCTCTCGACGCGCTCGATCACCGCGCGGGCCAGCTCGACGCCGCCCTCGCCCCCGCCGGCGAACACGTCGGAGAGGGCGAAGGGGGCGAGCATGGAGCAGGCGCGGTGCACCACCTCGATCTCCTCCGGCGAGTCGCTGGCGAAGCGGTTCAGCGCCACGACCGGGCACTCGCCGAAGGCACGGATGTTCTCGACGTGCTTGCGCAGGTTGCCGAGGCCGCGCTCGACCGCCGCCGGGTCGGGGCGGCCCAGTTCGGCGAAGGGCACGCCGCCGTGGTACTTGAGGGCGCGCACCGTGGTCACCAGCACGACGCAGGCGACGCGCAGGCCGGCGGAGACGCACTTGATGTCGAGGAACTTCTCGGCCCCCAGCTCGAAGCCGAAGCCGGCCTCGGTGACCACCCAGTCGGCGTGGGCGAGCGCCAGCTTGGTGGCGATCACGGAGCTGCAGCCGTGGGCGATGTTGCCGAAGGGGCCGCCGTGCACCAGCGCCGGCACGCCCTCGACCGTCTGCACGAGGTTGGGCATCAGCGCGTCCTTGAGCACGACCATCATCGCTCCCACCGCGCCGAGGTCGGCGGCGGTGATCGGCTCCCGGTCGTAGGTCAGCGCCACGAAGAGACGGCCCAGGCGGGCGCGCAGGTCCTCGACGTCGTTGGCCAGGCAGAGCGCGGCCATGACCTCGGAGGCCGGCGTGATGTCGAAGCCGGTCTCGCGGGGCACGCCCTGCAGGTGGCCGCCGAGGCCGATGACCACGTCGCGCAGCGAGCGATCGTTGAGGTCCACGACCCGGCGCCACAGGATGCGCCGCGGATCGATGCGCAGCTTGTTGCCATGGAAGACGTGGTTGTCGATCAGGGCGGCCAGCAGGTTGTTGGCGGTGGTGATGGCGTGGAAGTCGCCGGTGAAGTGGAGGTTGATGTCCACCGACGGCTGCACGGTGGAGGCGCCGCCGCCGGTCGCGAGCCCTCGCTCGGGCCCACCTTCGGCATGAAGGGCGGCGCGAGCGAGGGCTCGCGCAGGGCCACGCAGACGCTGTGGCCGAGGCGGGCCAGCCCCTGCGCGAGACCGATCGAGGTCGTGGTCTTGCCCTCGCCCGCCGGCGTGGGATTGATGGCCGAGACGAGGACGAGTCGTCCCGGCGGGCGATCCGTCGCCCACGCCCCGGGCCGGATCTTGGCCTTGTCGTATCCGTAGGGGACGAGCTGCTGCGCCTCGAGCCCGAGCTTGCGGGCGACGTCGGTGATCGGCAGAAGATCGCTCATGGTCTCCTCGTCGGCTTCGGTGCGGGCGGCCGCGGGCTTGCTCCTCGACGGCCCAGCCTACGGCCCCGCTCCCGCGGGGTCGAGGGGATTCCGCGACGGGGCCCGCGATGTGCAGGGCGGCGCCGTCCAGCGTCGCGAGGCGGCGAGCAGCTCGCGAACCCGGCGGGAGGCGCGCAGCAGCGATTGCCCGCCGTAGCCGGCGAGCATGAGTCCGGAGCCGACGAAGTAGGCGCCCAGGATCAGCCGCAGCAGGGTCCCCCCGGCGCGCGGGAAGATGACGCCCACCGCCGCCGCGCCCAGCGCGAGCAGACCCTGCAGCCACAGGGTCCAGCGGGGCGTCGGCGTCGCCGGCACGCGCCAGGCCACGAACAGATCGGCGAAGGCGTGCCAGAGCAGCCAGACGAGCACGAAGAAGCCGAACAGGCTGACGGCGTGTCGCTGATCGAGCGAGAGCAGAATGGCGAGCGACAGGCCCAGGATCCCGTTCAGGCCCCAGACGATCCACGTGGCGTTGCCGTCGCGGCGGACCCCCCGGGCACCGAGGAGCGTGAGGACGGCGGACCAGGCGACCCAGGCGGCGAAGCCCCGGGCCACCCAGACCGCGGCGATCGGGAGAGGCGACAGCAGCAGTGCGCCGAGGCCGATCGAGCCGGCGCCGCGGAGGATGAAGCTCCGGTCCGCGGAACGCAGCACGTCGTACGGGGACTCGCCGCGCCGACGCCGGGCGGGTGCGCGCGGAGCGGTCTCCGCCGCGAGGTCGGGGGCGATCTCCGCCACCGCCAGCGCCGGCCGATCGAAGACGACGCCCCTCCCGCCTGCCGGCTCGGACAGCGCGATGCGCCCCGCCGCCGCGAGCGAACGGGCCCAGTCCCGCGGCGCATCGAGGTCGCCCGCGGGCAGCACGAGCCGCACGGGGGCCCGCGTCGCGGCGACGAGGGGCGCGGGGTCAGTGCCGAGGGCGATGGAGCGCAGGGAGCGGAACAGGGGCACCATGCGCCGTTCGAGCGCGTCGCCCACCAGTCCGCGGGCCCGCTCGTCGCGGGCGTGAGCGGCCACCTGCTCCCAGGCGGCGAGGGCTCCCGCGGCCTCCGGCGAGCGCACGGCCTGCTCGGCGGTGCGCCCGGGGGGCACGCAGGCCGGCGAGAAGGCGGTCACCGCGGCCACCCGCTCCGACGAGCAGGCGGCATGGCCGAGCGCGACGGTGCCGCCGAGGGCCTGGCCGACGATGTGGACCGGGGTGTCGCCGGGCCACAGGGCCCGCGCGGTGGCGCGCAGGGCCGCCACGTGGTCGCCGAGGTCGTAGGCGATGGTGAGCGGGGCGGGTGAGCCACCGAAGCCGAGCATCTCGACGATGGCGACGTCGAAGCGTCGCGCCAGCGAGCCCGCGACGGGACGCCAGGCCGCCGCGCCCTCGGGCCCGGCCAGCAGCGCGAGCGGCTCGCCCCGCCCGCCGCGCCAGGCGACGTGGAGGCGCCCGATCTCGTCGCGGACGATCTCGCGGGCGACGCGCTCGGGCAGGGCGTGCAGGAGCATGTGGTCGGCCGCCCGGTCCACGATGCGCCGGATGCCGAGCTCCGGCATCATCCGCCGCAGCGCCAGCGCCTGGTCCGGGCGCACGACGGGATCACGGATGCCGACGACGAACACGGTCGGCATGCTCAGGCGCGGCAGCTCGTCCACGAAGGTCGCGCGCGAGACGCAGTTGAGCAGGTTCTTCGACATGATGTCCCAGCCGCCGCCGATGTCCTCGGTCTGCAGGAGCTGCCGCGTCAGGTCGTGGAACCGCCCGCTGGCGATCTCGTAGAGACGGGTCGAGTCGCGCCGGCCGCGGGCCACGAAGGCCCACGTCCAGCGCGCCAGCCAGGCCTGGATCACCCGACTGGAGAAGCCCCAGGCCTGGTATCGCTCCGGGGGCAGGTAGAACGGCGCCGCGACGAGGACCAGCCGACGCAGTCGCTGCGGCCAGGTGGCCGCGTAGCGCACGGCGATGTCCCCGCCCAGCGAGTAGCCCACCAGCACGAACGACTCGGTAATGCCGAGATGGCGGAGCGTCTCCTCGAGCGCCGCCGCGTGCTGGTCGGCCGTGTATTCGAGGTCGGGGGGCCGGGGCGAGTCCCCGTAGCCGAGCAGGTCGCAGGCCAGACAGCGGTACTCCGGGCCGATGGCGTTGATCACGGGCCGCCACTCGCGCGCGTCGGCGTTCAGCCCGTGGAGCAGGACCAGCAGCGGCCCCGTCCCCTCGTCGTAGCGCACGTGGAGCCGCAGGTGGCGGGCCCCGGCGGCGCCCACGGCCTCCTCTCCCTCGCGCTTCCCGGTCGAGCCGCTCATGTCCGATCCCCGTCGGAAGGACAACGCACGCACCCGTGTGCGCCGTGGCGACGCTACACCCGCTCCGCGGATGCCTCCAGCCCCGCGGGGGACGCTCGCGGCGGCGCCACGGTGACCGGCGGGGCCGCAGCGGCTAGAATGCGACGGATCGCACCCGTGTGCCGCGTCGTCGTGGCGGGTGCCGAACCGAGGAGATCCGACTTGGCCCGCACCGTTGCGTCGTTCCGCGTCGCGTCGTGGCCGGCCGCGCTGCTCGCGGCCGCCCTGCTCCCGCTCCTGCCCGCTTCCGCGCCGGGGGCGATCGACCCCACGCAGCGGGCGCTGTTCGGCGTACCGCGCCCCGCGCCGCTGCAGCCGGCGCGCCTCGCGGAGGCGATCGGCATGCACGTCGTGCGCTTCTGGCCCGACTCGGCGGCGCGGGCGGAGGCGCTGCCCTCGCTGAGCCTCGTCGCCCCGGTGAGCGCGACGGAGGTCCCGCCGGGGGACCTCGCGGTCCGGCCCGACTTCTCCTGGCGCCAGGGCGAGCGCGTGGCGCGGGTGCGGCTGCCCCGGGGCACGACGCTCTACGGCACCGGTGAGGTGATGGGGCCGCTGCTGCGCAACGGCCGGGTGACCACCTGCTGGAACACTGACGCCTACGCCTACGACGACGACACGCCGTCGCTCTACGAGTCGCACCCCTGGGTGCTGGCGGTGCGCCCCGACGGCAGCGCCTGCGGCCTCCTCGCCGATACGCCGGGGCGCGTCACCGTGGACCTGCTGGACGACGTGGCCTTCCGGGCGGTGGGGCCGCCGTTCCCGGTGGTGGTGATCGAGGGCGAGAGCCCGCAGGCGGTGCTGAAGGTGCTGGCGGACCTCACCGGCCACCTGCCGCTACCGCCGAAGTGGGCGCTGGGCTACCAGCAGTGCCGCTACTCGTACTACCCGGCCACGCAGGTGCTCGAGGTGGCCCGCGAGTTCCGGCGGCGCCGCATCCCCTGCGACGTGATCTGGATGGACATTGACTACATGAACGGCTACCGGCTGTTCACCTTCGACCCGCGCGGTTTCCCCGATCCGCGGGCGACGAACGATTCGCTGCACGCGATCGGCTTCCGCTCGGTGTGGATCGTGGACCCGGGGGTGAAGCAGGACCCCGGCTACGCCGTCTTCCAGGAGGGCAGCGCCGGCGACCACTGGGTCAAGACCGCGACCGGCGAGAACTACGTCGGCCGGGTCTGGCCGGGGCCGTGCGTCTTCCCCGACTTCACCCGCGCGGCGACCCGGACCTGGTGGGCCGGGCGGATCGGCGAGTTCGCCGCCACCGGCGCCGACGGCATCTGGAACGACATGAACGAGCCGGCCATCTTCGACGTGGACTCGAAGACCATGCCCGAGACCAACCGGCATCGCGCCGATGCGGAACTGGGCGGCAGCGGGCCGCACCTGCGCTACCACAACGTCTACGGGCTGCTCATGGCGCGGGCCACGCAGGAGGGCCTGCTGGCGGCGCGGCCCGAGCGGCGCCCGTTCGTGCTCACGCGCGCCGGCTTCATCGGCGTGCAGCGCTACGCCGCCTGCTGGACCGGCGACAACCGCGCGACCTGGAAGCACCTCGCCGCCTCGGTGCCGATGGCGCTGAACCTGGGGCTGTCCGGACAGCCGATGAGCGGGGCGGACATCGGCGGCTTCGGCGGCTCCCCCGACGGTCCGCTGTTCGCGCGGTGGATGGGGGTCGGGGCGCTGCTGCCCTTCGCGCGGGCGCACAGCGAGAAGGGCTCGCCGCGCCGCGAGCCGTGGTCATTCGGT
>CAYNPF010000054.1:0-13037 GCA_964398895.1 uncultured bacterium | reverse complement strand
CTCCTGCTGCAGGCGGGCGCGGTGAGGGACGTGGCGGGCAACGGCTGCGCCACGCTCACCAACGCCGGCGACGTCCCGGTCTCCTACGGCCCGCCGACGCAGATCACCCTCGACGGCTACTTCGGCGCCGCCGAGTGGCCGGGCTGCGCGGTGGCGGTCGCCGACTCCGGCGACTCGGGCTGGAACCCGGCCGCCAACGAGATCGTCTCGCTCGGCTGCCAGTGGGACGACACCTACCTGTACCTGGGCATCCGGGGCATCGCCACGGCGAACTCCTGGCTGCTCTACCTCGACACCGATCCGGGCGGCACGCACGGCTTCACCGATCTGACCGCCATCGACCACTGGGAGCGCGGCGCCACCTTCACCGCCAGCGGGTTCCGCCCCGACTGGCAGTTCGGCGCCTACCAGCACCAGGGGATCTACGACGGCGAGTCGTTCTGGAAGCTGCTGAGCGCCACCAGCAGCGCGGATTCCACTTCGGCGATCCTCGCCGCATTCGACCCGATGCACCGCAACGGGCTGAACGGCGGCAGCGAGATCGCCATCCCCTGGAACACGCTCTACGGGCTGGGTGCGGGGCACGTGCCGGCAAGCTGCCGCATCGGCTTCGTCGCCTCGCTGGCCTGGGACCCGGAGCCGAACGGCGCGCTGGGCGGCGACCAGGCACCCAACAACGTGTCGGCGACGCCGCCGGTACTCGACAACTACCAACTGGTCGTGGTGGACGCGGACGGCAACGGGGTTCCCGATCCCACCGACCGCACGGCGCCGACGCTGCTCGCGGCAACCACCCCCGGCTGGGACAGCGTGGTGGTGCTGCAGTTCAGCGAGCCGGTGACCGCGGCCACCGCCGAGCAGGCCGCGCGCTACTCGATCTACCAGACGGCCAACCCGTCCGCGACCCTGACCGTCCGCGGCGCCACCCTGCAGAGCGATGCCCGCTACGTCCAGTTGCTGGTCTCCCCCATGGCCCACGTCGGCTACACGGTCGTGGCCAGCGGGGTGGCGGACGTCTCCTGCTTCCACAACGCCTCGCCGCAGACCAGCACGGCCTTCCAGGGTCCGCCGGTGAGCGTGGATCCCACGGCCCCGCGGGCCGGCGCACTCCGCCTGGCCCCGCCGGCACCCAACCCCACCCGGGGTCCGGCCGTGCTCACCTACGCCCTGCCCGGCACCGGCGAGTCGCGGGTGGCGCTGGAGATGTACGACCTGGGCGGCCGCCTGGTCCGCACCCTGGTCCGCGCCAGCCAGTCGGCGGGCGAGTACCGCGTGGCCTGGGACGGGCGTGACGACCACGGTCGGCGCCTTGCGTCGGGCGTGTACTTCGTGCGACTTTCGCTGGGCGCCCGGCAGCAGCAGGTGAAGCGGCTCGTCATCCTGCCCTGACGTCCGACGGACGACCGGAGCGCCGCGGTCCGCGTGAGCGGGCCGCGGCGTTTCGCATCCGCCGACCCGCCGGTCGCCGTGGCCGGCGGCAGGCTGCCCCGATTCCCGGTCCGTGGTCCCGGGGGAAGGCCCGCGCGGCGAGCCGCGATCCACGTCCGCTACGACGGAGACCTCGACGATGCGGTTCCACTGGTGCGCCTCGCTCACCCTCGGCACCCTGCTCGCCGTGTCGCTGTCCGCCTGCGCGCCGAGGTCCGGCCCCGACCGCCTGCACACCATCGTCATCTGGGAGCAGATGGACCCGGAGGAGCGGGTGCGCTTCGAGTCCAATCTCGCCGCCTTCCAGCAGGCGCACCCCGGCGTGCGCATCCAGCACACGCCCTACGACACCGAGCAGCTCCGCACGCAGTTCCAGACCGCGGCGGCGGGCCGGGGCGGCCCCGACCTGGTGTTCGGACCGTCGGACCAGGTGGGACCGCTCTCGCTGCTCAAGACCATCCAGCCGCTCGACCAGGTGCTGCCGGCCGGCTTCCTCGATCGCTACATCCCCGGCTCGCTCGACACGCTGGGCGGGCACGTCTACGCGGCCCCCGACCAGGTCGGCAACCACCTCGTGCTGTGCTTCAACCGCCGGCTGGTGCCGAGGGCGCCGGAGACGACCGAGGAGTTCCTGGCCCTGGCGCGGCGTCTCACCCACGACGGCGTCTACGGCTTCGCCATGAACCTGAACGAGCCCTACTGGCTGGTGCCGTTCCTCGGCGGCTACGGCGGCTGGGTCATGGACGCGGAGTCGAACCCCACGCTCGACACCCCGGCGATGGTGCAGGCGCTGACCTTCCTCGCCGGTCTGCGCGACCAGAAGCTGATGCCGCAGGGCTGCGACTACCAGATCGCCGAGACCCTCTTCAAGGAGGGCAAGGCGGCGATGATCGTCAACGGCCCGTGGTCGTGGTCGGGCTACCGCAAGGCCGGCGTGGACCTCGGCATCGCCCCGATCTTCCGGCTCCCCAACGGGCACTGGGCCGAGCCCATGGTGGCGAGCAAGGGCTACTCGATCAGCGTGAACGTCGGCCGCGACAAGCTGCCGCTGGTGACGGAGCTGATCGCCTACCTGACCTCGCCGGCGGCGGAGCTGCGCTCCGTGCGCGAGCTCGGCATCCTGCCCAGCCACCGCGCGGCCTACCGGGACACCTCCCTGAGCGGGGACCCGTACATGTCGGTGTCGGCCGTCGCCATCCAGAAGGGCCGGCGCATGCCGGTGGTGCCCGAGATGCGGGTGATCTGGGACGCCATGCGGCCGGAGATGCAGAACGTCATGAACGGCACGAAGAGCCCGGCGCAGGCGGCGCACGACATGCAGACGTCCGCCGTCGAACTGCTCACCGACATGAAGGAGTAGGAACGTGAACGCCACGATCCGCGCCCCGCGCTCGTTCCCCTACCTGCTGCTGCTGCCCGCCCTGGTGGCCATGCTGCTGGTGGTGCTGTTCCCGCTCCTCTACAACTTCTACCTGGCCTTCCGGAACATGAGCCTGTACCACTTCTCGGACCACACGTTCGTGGGGCTGGCGCAGTTCCGGAAGCTCTTCGCGCAGCCGGTCTTCTACGTCCTGTTCGGGAAGTCCCTGATCTGGACGGTCGCGAACGTGGTGTTCCACGTCGTCATCGGTCTGTTCCTGGCCCTGCTGCTGGCGGGCCCGGTGCGCGGCCGGGCGTTCTACCGCACGCTGCTGATCCTGCCCTGGGCCATGCCCCAGTACATCTCGGCCCTCACCTGGCGCGGGATGTTCAACGAGCAGTACGGGGCGGTGAACCTGATCCTGCAGCGCCTGTGCCTGCCGGCGGTGCCGTGGCTGTCCGATCCGACCTGGGCCTTCATCGCCCCGATCATCGTCAACATCTGGCTCGGCTTCCCCTTCATGATGATCGTGGCGCTGGGGGCGCTGACCGCCATCCCCCACGACCTCTACGAGGCCGCCGAACTCGACGGCGCCGGCGCCTGGCTCAAGTTCCGCCACGTGACCTGGCCGCAGATCCTGCCGGTGCTCACCCCGGCAGTGCTGCTGGGCACGGTGTGGACGTTCAACAACACGGTGGTGATCTGGCTGGTCTCGCAACAGGGGCTGCCGGCCGATCGGACCCACATCATGGTGACCTGGATCTACAAGGTCGCCTTCAACTACTACCGCTACTCCTACGCCGCGGCGTTCTCGGTGGTCGTCTTCCTCATCCTGTTCGCCTTCGTGCTGCTCACCCTGCGGCGCACCGCGCCGCTGGAGGCCCGGTCATGAGCGCCGGCCGCCGCCGTCCCGTGCACGTCAGCGTGATGACCCACGCCTTCCTGGTCCTGGTCTCGCTGATCACGATCTACCCCATCCTGCAGATCATCACCGTCTCGCTGCGACCGACGGACTCGCTCTACTCGACCTCGCTGGCGCTGATCCCGAAGCACGCCACGCTGCACGCCTACTACGCCATCCTGTTCGAGAAGCAATTCCTGCTGTGGATGCGCAACTCGGCCCTGGTCTCGCTGGCCACGACGCTCTTCGGGGTGGTGCTGGCCTCCACGTCCGCCTACGCCTTCTCGCGCTTCCGCTTCCCCGGCTGGCGGCTGGGGCTGTACTCGTTCCTGCTCACCCAGCTCTTCCCCGCGACCATGCTGATGCTCCCGCTCTACATGCTCATGCGGACCCTGCACCTGCTCGACTCCTTCGCGGGGCTCACCATCGCCTACACGGCCACCGCGCTGCCCTTCTGCGTCTGGACCATGCGCGGCTACTACGACACCATCCCGGTCGAGCTGGAGCAGGCGGCGTTGATCGACGGCTGCGGGCCGTGGACGGCCTTCACCCGGGTGACCCTGCCGCTGGCCGCACCGGCCCTGACCATCACGGCGCTGTTCTCGTTCATGAGCGCGTGGTCCGAGTTCCTGGTCGCGCGCATCGTGGTGGGCAGCCTCGGGCTCTACACCCTGCCGCTGGGCCTCGAGAGCCTCGCCGGCGTGTTCCAGACCGAGTGGGCGAACTACGCCGCCGGCAGCCTGCTGGTGTGCGTCCCGGTGATGGCCCTGTTCGTGTTCCTCAACCGCTGGCTGGTGTCGGGGCTGTCGCTGGGGGGCGTGAAGGGCTGATCCCCGCCGCTCGCCGGACGAACGAAGGGGCGGGCTCGTTCGAGCCCGCCCCTTCGAAGTCCCGGTCCGGCGCCTACCGGTAGATCGTCTTCACCTTGCCCCAGCTCGTGCGCGGCGTGGCCACCGGGCTGCAGACGCCCGTGCCGTTCTCCCACGTCGCCTGGATCGTCTGGGTGGCCGGGCTGTCGTTGTTGATGACCAGCGTGCGGTTCCCGACGCTCTCCCACGTGCTGCAGTCGTCCTTCTTGAACTTGAACTCCACGTTCTGCATCGGGGTGCCGGCGAGGTAGGTGACGCAGACGCGGTAGAGGTCGCCGCCCAGCGCCGTCATCGCCACGCCGCTGCCCCAGTTGCTGAGCTGGTCACCCGAGCCGATCACGCAGACGCCGGGGCCGGTCACACCGGCCATGCACAGCTCGAAGCAGACTTCCTTGTTGGCGCTCAGCTCGGCCAGGCCGCAGCCCAGCGGCGCGTTGTTGAAGCTGTCGGCCGCCAGGTTCACCGAGGTGGTGCCGTCGGTCGGCAGGGTCACCGAGCGGTTGCCGACGGACTCCCAGGTGGAGCAGCCGTCGCTCTTGTACTTGTAGTCGAACGCCGGGTTGCTGCCGGCCGGGAAGACGACCGACGCCTGCCACAGCTCGCCCGAGACGTTGGTCATGGTCGCGCCGGTGCCCCAGTTGCCGATCGGGGCCTGGCTGCCGATGACGCAGGGCGCGCCGCTGGTGGCGGTGCCGCTCATGCACATCGTGAACTTCACGGTGACGTCGTTGGGCAGGACGTTCGTGATGTTGAAGGTCTGCGGCGGACCGGCGTTGCTCTGGTCCTTGACGTCGGTGTAGGTCGAGTTGTCCGTCAGGTCCGTGAACACCACGTGGACCGTGACCGTCGAGCAGCCGGCCAGCGCGGACTGGGGCACGTCGCCCTTGTACTCGTCGTTGCTGCCCACGTCACCCTGGAAGACCATGCTGACCGAGTACTCGGTGGGGTCCAGGTTGGTCGAGTAGTAGAGGGTCGCGGCGATGTCGGCCCCCTGGCCGGAGGCGTCGGTGACCCCACCCTTCCACACCTGGGCGTACACCGTGATCGGACCGGTCGGAACCTGGAGCGAACCGCTCAGCGGCCAGACGTTGCCGGCCCAGCCGACGGCGGCCTGTGCGTCGGCGGCGAGGCCGAGCGACGCGATCAGACAGAGCGCGAGGAGGGAGTAGCGCAGCAGCTTCATGGAGATCTCCACCGGGTCGGTCGTGTTCGATGCGTGGGCCGCGCCCGTGCCGGACCCGTGGGGCACGAGGCCGCCCGTTCACGAGGAACGTGAGCGATGGTGCGGAAACGAACCGTCTCGAAAGGGGTGACGGTGACGCGCTAAGGCCTGTGCCTCCCCTGGGTCCGCGGCCGGAGGGTGGTCGCAAGTTGCCGGTGACAGCCCACCGCGGCACCCATGATTGTATCAGCCGCCCGGACCCCATCCAAGACCCCGAGGGGCACATCCTCAGGCGGCTTGACGGGGCCCCGGCTGCCCAATCGGGCCGGATGCCCCACCCCGCCCGGCATTCCCGGGAAACGCGACGGCGCCCGCCGCGAGGCGGGCGCCGTACAGGCTTGCGCCGGAAGGCGAAGCGTCAGCGCGTGAGCACGAGCCGGCGGCTCAGCCGGTCCCTGCCCAGCGTCAGCTCGTACAGGTAGATGCCGCTGCGCAGCAGCCGGCCGTCGGCGTCCCGGCCGTCCCACTGGACCTCGTAGGGCCCGGGCTGGAGCGTGCGGTCCATCAGCAGGTTCACCCGCCGACCGGTGATGTCGAAGACGGCGAGCTTGACCGCCCCCGCTCGGCGCAGGTCGAAGTGGATCGTCGTGCGGGGACTCATCGGGTTCGGGTAGCTCTGGCGCAGCACCGCGAACTCCGCGCCCGCCGAGATCGGGCTCGGATCCACGCTCACCGGGTTCGAGCAGAAGTTCCACAGCGCGACGTCCGGCCGCTGCGGCGTCGTCGTCGAGTGGTTGAGGTCGTCGAGCGCCAGCCAGCGGTTGTCCATGCCGTAGCACTCGAAGGTGCTGTTCCACCAGAACTTGTAGTGCACGTTGATCTGGCTGGAATCGGGGAACGTGACCCCGGCGGTCCACACCTGATCGCCGGCCGCTGCGTCACCGCCCGACTTCGAGTCGTTCAGCCAGGCGACGAGCGGCGGCGGGGCGCTGAAGCTCAGCGGCGCCACGTCGCCCATGACCGCCAGGGTGTCGCCCGTGGCCGGCAGAGGATCGGCCGCCCCGGTGTAGACGCGGAACAGCACGGTGATCGGCTTGTCGGTCACGGTGCAGCGCTCGATGCCGCGCGCCGGCAGCCAGAGCGGCCCCATCGCCCCGCCCACGGTGTCGTAGGCGGCGTCGTTGAGCCACGCCGTGCGGTTGCCCTGCCCCGCGCACTCGAAGGCCCCCCGGTAGAACACCTTCCACTCCAGGTTCTCGTAGGTGCACTTGGGGAAGCGCACCCGCGCCGTGTAGATCTCGTCCCCCGCGGTCAGGTCGGGGCTCACGCCGTCGTCCCGCATGGCCACGCCGGAGGGCGTGAAGCCGAGCGGCGACTCGTTGCCCTGCAGGTAGACGGTGTCGGCGGGCGTCGGGCTGATCAGCGCCGCGTTCACCTGGAAGACCACGTCCATGGGATGCGCGATGTAGTTGGCCGGGTCCTCGCGGTTCCAGTAGTCGGTGAGGGTGACGCTGGCCCCGTTGTCGCTGGACAGGTGGTAGGTGCGGTTGGCGCCGCTGTCGTAGTCGCGGCACTGGTGCACGTACTTGTACTCCAGGTCGGCCTCGGCCTTGCCGCCGCTGCCCTTGGGCATGGCGAACGGCACGGTGGCGGTCCAGACGTGGTCGGCGTCCCCGTCGTACATCATGGCGTTGTCGCACAGCGTCTCGAACGTGAGCGGCGACAGGCTGCCCTCGACCGAGAAGGTGTCGGCGGCGCTGAAGGTGCCGCGGCACAGCGCCACGCCGGGATCGCAGCTGAAGACCAGGTTCTGGATGAAGAACGAGCCCACGTTCGTCGAACCGTTGGCGACGATCGTGTTGCCCGCCAGGTCCTTCACGTTGGTGACAGTGATGTTGTCGAACGCGGCGTTCGCGGAGATCGCCGAATTGAGCACCAGGTGCACGACGTTGGTCGCGCTGGCGTCACGCGTGGCGAGGATGACGGTGCGCGAGACCGGCCCGCTGAAGGCGTAGTTGCCGGCGGTGTTGGCGGTCGTCTGCGACACCGGCTCGCTGAAGGTCACGTCGATCTTGTTGGTGGTGACGACGAACTGCTTGTTGGCGTCCAGCGTGAACCCGGTGGCCACGGCCTGGGTCACGGTCGGCGGGACGGCATCCGAGTAGGCCAGCACGGTGTAGGGCGCCATCGTCGTCATCTGCACGACCGCCGTGGTGTCCCAGGTGGTGTGGCTCGGGAACAGCGACATCTGCACGCCGTCGCTCATCACCGCGTCGAGCGGGCCCTTGCTGGTGCCGTCCTGCGTGTACCACCACTCGACGTTGAGGTTCGAGCCGGACGACACGCCGAGGGCGCTGAGCGGGAGCTTGAGCTCGACGAAGCCGCTGGTGTCCACCATGCCCAGGGCGTTGGGGCCCGCCCCCGAGCCGGTCACCAGCCGGGTGCTGTCCGACCACGCCGACCCCGTCCACTTGTAGAGGATCTGGTAGTGGTAGGTGTTCCCCGGCACGCTGGGCACGTCGTAGACCACGAAGTCCGGGCGGTTCGTGAGGTTGGTCCAACCGATCTTGCGGCTGAAGGGATCCGAGGTCCCGCCGGCAACCGTGTTCACGTCAATGGCGATGCCGAGGTTGGGGCCCGGGCTGTTGTCGTAGCAGCCCCACTTGTGCGGCCAGTCGAAGCCGACATACAGGTAGTTGTTGTCGTTGGTCAGGTAGGCGCGCCCGAGGTCCAGCGGGAACACCGAGTCGGGCGAGCAGTAGTAGCGCGCGGTGTCGTAGCGGTCGTCCGTGATCAGGTTCGACGGATCGAAGTCGTTGACACCATCCACCGTGATGGTCTGGGCGATGGCGGCGAGGGCCGGCGTCGCGACGACCAGGAGGCAGGAGGCCAGGAGCAGGGTTCGTAGCAATCGCATCGCGAGGAGTCTCCAGGCGGGCTGCCTACACGGACGCAGACATCCGGCGCGTCCCGAGCCCGTGCGGGGCGCGCGCCGGCCCGATCCCGCGACGGCGGGTCCGGGAGCGATCAGCCCCTTGATTCTACGGCCCTCCTTGGGGGGGCGGCAACCGCCGATCGGAACCGCCCGCGGCCGCCCGGCACCGCGTCCGGCACGGCCCCTGCCGCGGCCGTTCTCCCCTTGACCCCCTCGAGCGCCGTGGGCATGATGCCGGGCGCGGCCCGTCGGGCCGCCCATCCCCGACCCGAGGAAAGCATGAGACGCTCCCTGCCCTCGCTCCTCCTGCTGCTCCCGCTGCTGCTCGCCGTCCCCGCCGGGGCGACCACCGCGCGCAGCCTCAGCCAGCGCATCCTGGTGGACGGCTTCACCAACGACTGGGAATCGGACGAGTCGCTCTTCGGCTACAACAGCACGCTCAAGATGCTCGAGGAGCCCACCGACGACTCGAAGTGGGGCACGAACAACGACATCAGCCAGGTCCGGGTCACCTGGGACGCCGACAGCCTCTACCTCGCCGGCGACGCCAAGATCTGGGGGAACAACCTGGTGATCCTCGTGGACCTCCTGCCCGACCGCGGCATGGCCACGATGAGCGGCCTCAACTCGTGGTCGCGCAACTTCACCTTCGACACCTCCGACGTCGTCCACGACAACGACTTCGCCCCCGACCTGTTCGGCGCCACCTGGGACGGCAATCCCACGCCGCACCTGGTCGTCCACAACAGCGGGACGCAGGTGACCGACCTGCAGGTGGGCGGCGGGCAGTTTCGCGCCGCCTCCACCTTCTACCAGGACCGCGACGGACGGGCGATGGAGATGGCCATCCCGTGGAGCCTGGTGTTCGAGAACGACCCCGAGTCGCGCGACACCGCGGTCACGGTGGGCGGCGTGCGCGACACCCTGCGCTGGTTCCCGCCCGGGTCGCGTCGCCTCAAGATCTGCTGCGTGATCACCGCCGGCGGCGACAACACCGGCGGCCCCGACTCCGCCCCCGACAACACCCGCGGCCACACCAGCGACGGCACCGCGTTCGTCTACGTGGACAACTTCGCCGAGATCGCGCTCGACCTGAAGGACGACACCGGGCTCGGCCACGGCGGACCGGACGGCATCCCCGACTGGGGCGTGAGCCCGTGCGACCGCAGCGAGACCGGCCGCTTCCGCTTCAAGTACCCGGTGCCGGTGGTGAGCGTGAGCTTCGCGCTCGCCGAGCTGGAGTTCAGCCGACCGGCGTTCGCCCCGGACCTCGGCGAGAAGGTCCATTTCCGCTTCCGCGTCAGCCCGCCGCTCAACCCCGCGGACCCGCTGGCCCCCTACCGCACGGTGGACATGACCGCCAACATCTTCGACATCCGCGGCCGCTTCGTCCGCAACCTCTACCTCTACGACCGGCGCAGCGCGCTGACCCCGGAGGCGCCGCTGAGCGACGTCTGGGACGGCCGTGACGCCGCCGGGCGCCCGGTGCCGCCGGGGGTGTACGTGCTGCGTCTGGTGATCGAGCCGAACCTGAGCCGGGCCACGCGCTCGATGGTGGTGGTGCGATGAGGGCCGCCCGCGTCGTCGCGCCCGCCCTCGCGCTGGCCGCGCTGCTGACGGCCCGTCCCGCCGCCGCCTACTTCGAGGAGACCGCCCTCGGCTCGCGCGGCATCTCGCTCGGCTTCTCGGCGCTGGCGGCCGTCCGCGACGTCACCGCCGCCTACTGGAACCCGGCCGCCCTCGCCGAGCTGGGCGGCCCCCAGGCCTTCGCCGACTACTGCAAGCCCTACGGCGTGCAGGACCTCAACGAGGGCGCGGTCCTGGCCGGCGCGCGCCGCTGGGACACCGGCTGGGCCGTGGGCTGGCACCGGCTGGGCATCGCCAACGCCTACGCCGAGGACGTCTTCAGCGCCGCGGCCGGACGCCGGCTGCTCGAGTTCGGGCGCGGCCACCGGCTGGCCGGCGGGGCGACCTTCAAGTTCGAGCGCATCGGCCTGCAGCCCTTCACCGCCTACGACGTGGACGACGAGACCGGCGCCTGGACCCCCGGCGCGCACGTGGACTACGGCAGCCAGGCCAAGGGCTCGCTCGACGCCGGCCTGCTGTGGACCACCCCGTGGCGCGTGGACCTCGCCTGGGTGGGCCGCGACCTGCTCGAGCCCCACTTCGAGTTCATCGCCGGCTCGGGCGGCGGCCGGGTGCCCTTCCGCAACGAGCTGGCCGCCTCGCTGCGCTGGAACAAGGAGTCCACGCTCACCCTCGGCTGGTCGCAGGTGGACCGCACCCGCACCTCGGTGAACGTCGGCTTCGAGATCCTGTTCTACGACGTGTTCGCGATCCGCTCGGGCCTGACGAACCTGCGGCCCATCGTGCAGGACACCGGCTCGCCCAACGACTTCCAGTACACCGGCGGCTTCGGCATCTTCCACAAGGGGTACTACGTGGACGCAGCGGTCTCCACCAACCACGACCTCGGCGCCTCGTACCGGGTCAGCGTGCTGGTCCCGTTCGGCCGGCGGGGACAGCCGTGAGGCGCCGGCCGCGGATCGTCCGCGCGGCGGCGCTGGCGGCCGCCACGACCCTGGGACTGGCGCTGGTCGCGGGCCCGGCCCGCTCGACGACGAAGATCGAGGGCCAGTACCAGCTCATGCTCGACATGCGCAAGACCGGCCGGGTCTTCCCCTGGGACTGGAACAGCAACAGCGACGAGAACTGGGACCCGTTCGAGCTGCGGATCTTCTCGCAGCCGCGGCCCGGTATCGAGGCGTTCGTCAAGGCCACCGCCGACTGGAACAGCGGCTCCAACAACGCCGCCCGCCCGGTGTTCCAGTTCAACGAGGCCCACCTGCGCTTCCGCAGGGAGTTCGGCAATCGCGGCATCGACTCCTACGTCTTCTCGAAGCAGGACCGCTTCCCCACCTGGGACCAGTACCTGATCCGCTTCATCAACGGCTACGGCTCGGGGCAGGGCGTGCGCCTGGACACCTGGGGCTTCGCCGGGTTGAGCACCTGGTTCCTGGTCGGCGACTACAGCGACCAGTACAACACCAACCTCGATCCCCTGCACACCGACGACATCTACCTGGCGCGCGTGCGGCGGGACTTCTTCAAGGACCAGCGGCTGCGCCTCGGCTTCACCTGGAGCCGGCGCGAGAACAACCAGGTCTCGGGCTCGAAGGACCACAACGAGATCTTCGGCCTGGCCGGGCGCTACCAGTGGCTCGGGCAGGACATCATGCTGGAGTACGGCATCAGCCGCGGCACCGATCCGACGGTCACCTACCCGAACCAGCTCCACCGCGAGATCACGGCCTTCCGCCTGCCCACCACCATCGAGTTCCCGGACCGGCACGTGCTGCAGGCCGAGGTCAAGACCCTGCACCTGCGGGTGCCGGGCGTGGGCACGCTGAACTGCGTGCCCACCTACTGGACGCGCGGCGCCAAGTGGCAGAACGGACAGGGCGAGCCGGGCCGCGACGAGACCGGCTTCAACCTCCACAGCTACTACCTGCTGCCCGAGCGGGCCATCACCTACACCAACAACCTGCTCGACTACTCGAACTACGCCACCACCCGCTACCGCGTGCGCGAGATCTACAACGAGCTCTACATCGAGTTCGTGAACGGCTTCACCGGCAAGACCTACTACAAGCAGCGCAGCGAATTCCGCCGCCAGCTCGGCGTGATGACCGAGGAGGACTACAACAGCTGCTTCGGCGAGGTGCAGGTGGAGAGCCGGCTGGCCTGGCTGCGGGTCGAGGCCCTGGTGAAGAACATCGGGCGGACCGACCGGTTGAAGGTCTACAACCGCTTCGCCTTCGGCAACGACGCCAGCATCCTGCGCAAGTCGGTGTTCTCGCAGCTCCAGTACCGTCCGACCAACAACGTGGAGATGTACCTGCAGTACGGCCCCGACTGGATCGGCGACAGCCCGACCCCGGTGGACGACAGCGACCTGCAGGGCAGCGGAGACCAGACCGATCTCGTGAAGTTCATCTTGAAGGGATACTTCTGATGGGTGCCGGAAGGTTGCGGAGACCGACGATGATGCGTGCATCCCTGATCGTGTTGCTCGCGCTGGCGACCCTGGCCGCGACCGCCGGCATCGCGTCGGCGGCGCCCGAGAAGGTCGCCGGCGGAATCCGGTTCACCTACACCGATCCCAACGCCGGCACCGTGGGCTGGGCCGGAGAGTTCAACGGCTGGAACGGCACGGCCACGCCCATGGCCAAGGACGCCAAGGGCGTCTGGAGCGTGGTGATCGCGCTCCCGGCCGGCGAGCACCAGTACAAGTTCGTGGTGGACGGCCAGTGGGTGGCCGACCCCGAGAACGGCGCCACCGCCGGCGATGTCCCTGGTCCCGGAGCACGCCGTCGTGCGCG
>CAYNPF010000053.1:0-13123 GCA_964398895.1 uncultured bacterium | reverse complement strand
CACCAAGCAACTACATGTGGATGTACCACGTATACGTTCAGGATCGCCATGACGACGAAGGGGTCCCCGCCCACCGCGGTGAGCAGCCCGACGTATACGTGGTACATCCACATGTAGTTGCTTGGTGGGCCGACGAAGTTCGGGCTCTGCGGCGGCACGCCGCGCAGCACGATCTCCCACACCATGCCGGCGTGGAACCAGCCGTCGAAGTGGATCAGGATCCAGTGGTTCAACAACGGAAGCGCAGCAACGAGCGCGGCGAAGCCCAGTGCCCAGGTCAGCCAGGTGCGGGATGGCGCGCCGTCCGCCGCGGTGGGTGCGGGTTCGCGTCGCCCGGCGAGCACCAGCCAGCCCGCCCACGACGCGACCGCGATGAGCACGGCCGCGGTGGGCAGGGGGACGCCGAGCGTGATCAGCGCGTAGCCGGCCAGGGTGCTCAGCAGAGGCGAGAGGGCCAGGCCGAGCACCCAGCGGTCCAGTGCCCCGGTGCGGCGGGTGAGGAGTCGCGCCGCCACCATCCCCGGGAAGGCGCCCAGGGTCGGGTAGAGCGCCACCTCGCGGAGCCCGTCCGGCAGGAAGCGCCCGGCCGCCGCCAGGATCCCGAGGGCCAGGATGGCGACGACCTCCGCGCGTCTCACGCCGCGGATGTCGCGGGCGGTCAAGGCCGGACCGCCGGGGACTGGCGGGAGGTGGCCCCGCCGCCCCGCGAATGGACGTAGAGGCTCGCGGCCGCCATCAGGCCGAACATGACCCAGATCTGGAACTCGTAGATCGGGTTGCGCAGGTACTCGATCTTGATCTCGTCCACCAGGAAGATGACCATTTGCGCCCGTGCCACCAGCAGGTAGCTGCCGACGTAGTCGCCATTGCGCAGGTCGTCGGTGACGGGACGCACCATCCAGAACAGCACCCCCAGGAACCAGAGGAACACCGCGAGTCCGACGAAGCCCACGTTGTTGGCGACGAACAGGTAGAGACAATGCGGCCAGTGGTAGACGCGCGCCGTGCCGCTCACGATCGAGTACAGCGGGCCGTGACCGAGCAACGGGTGCTCGAAGATGCGCTCCCAGGCCTCCGGCCAGACGACGGCGCGCGAATCGGGGATGCCCCCCTTGACCTGCGAGGCGGACAGGCGCTCGAACAGGTCACCGGCCTGGGTGAAGTTCGCGACGTAGAAGTTGATGGCGGTGGCGCTGCCCACCACCAGGGCCACCAGCACGATGACGCGCACGAAGCTCAGCCGGCGCCGCACCAGCCACAGCAGGTAGATCAGGCCGACGGTGTACGCGATCACTCCACCGCGGGTGACCGTGGTGAAGAGCACGAACGCGAGGAAGAGCAGCAGGCCGCCGTAGGCCAATCGGGGCAGGAGGGACCGCGCCCGCGCGAACAGGAACACGATCAGGAGCAGGTTGAGGGCGCAGTACTCGCAGAGCAGCTCGTAGTCGAAGAAGACGGAGCCGACGCGGACGTTCTGCAGCGAGCGGTCCGTGGAGATGGACTGCAGCGGCGCGGACAGGAACTGGAGCATGTTGACGCCCGGGTGTGTGACCTCGAAGAGCGCACCCAGGCAGACGGTGAAGGTCGAGACGGCCTGGAAGGCGAAGACGAGTTCGAAGCTGCGCTGTTCCCGCAGGTTGCCCGCGATCATGAAGAACATGAGCCAGCACGCCACCATCATGGCGAACATTTGCAGGTTCCCGCTCAGCGCTTCGGGTGCGACGTTGTAGAAGGACAGCACGTAGCACACGAACAGGGCGACCAGCGGGACGTTGGCCGGCGTGCCGGTGGGCGGCGGAGTCTGGCGGGTGCTGACCCGCAGCAGCCAGATGACCAGCAGGAAGAGCACGAAGGCCAGGTTCGTATTGCCGAAGCTCGTGTAGCGGGGGAACGGCAGGGCGATCAACACCAGGCCGATCGCGGTGGCCATGTCCGCGCGCCAGGCCAGCCCGAAGAGCAGGATGGCCAGGAGCACGGGGAGCACGCGCTTGTTCGGCATCAGGTACTGCAGACCCAGCACGATGCCGACGATGGTCACCAGGAGGGCGACGCCGGCCCGGTCGAGCGCCGCCGCCCATCGGCCCGGACCCCGCGGGGATCGGGCGGGTTCGCTCACGACGGTTCGCAGCGCTTGCGGAACAGGAACGTGAGGTTGTTCCAACCGTCACGCCAGCGCTGGAGCTTGACCTCGCCCGACCGCACGCCGTAAGGGATGTGGACCTCGTCGAAGCGCAGCCCACGACGCAGGGCCTCCAGCTTGATCTCCTGGCTGAAGGCCATGCCGTCGGAGGTCGGGCGCACGCGTTCGAGCGCGGTCCGCCGGAACACCCACATGCCCGACTGGCTGTCGCGGAGCCTCTGCCCGAACAGCAGGCCGCAGACCAGGGTCAGCACGCCGTTGCCGATGCGGTTCGTCACGCCCATGGCGCGCGGATCGGCAAGCGGGAAGCGGCTGGTCGAAAGGAATTCCAGACCGCGGGTGGCCAGGTGGCCGACCAGGCCGGGGATTTCCTCGGGTGGATAGGTGCCGTCGCCGTCCATCGTGACCAGGACGTCGCCGGTGGCGGCGCGCAATCCTGCCTTGTAGGCGGCCCCGTAGCCGGGGATCCGCTCCGGGACGACCCTGGCCCCCAGCGATGCGGCGACCTCGGCGGTCCGATCGGTGCAGTTGTTGTCCACCACGACGACCTCGTCCACCCCGGCCGGCATGCGCCCGATCACCTTCCGGACTCCGACCTCCTCGTTGTAGCAGGGGATTACGACGCTGACGGTCAGGCCGGACAGCATGTGCGGGCAGGCGTCCTTTCTGGCGGACGGGTGGTTCGGCGCAGGGAGAGGCTGACTCTGCAGGGAGTCTAGCAGCGGCTCGCGAGGTCGGGCAACGGACCCGGGAAGCTCGCGGCTGGCGCGGTCGAAACCGCCCATGCGCGACGGTCCCCGTGGTGGACCAGCGCCGTCGTCAGGTTCCGGCGGCGAAGCGGCGCGAGGGTGCGTGCGGCCGGGGCATATTACCCATGGCAAGTCCGCCGCGGCATCTCCGGCCCGCCGGGGGCGCCCCTGCAGTTCGCCTTGCGGGCCGTGTCAGCGTTCTGATAACCTCATGTACGTCATCCGGGATGCCCGCCCCGACCACGCGTGGAGGATGCGCTAGCGCATCATTGCTACAGAGGTTCGTCGTGGGACTGGCCATCTTCAGGGTCGCCTCAGCGACCGGGCCACCTGCCGAGCCCAGGACACGCTTCCGAGGTTCGACAACTTGCGGTTTCCCCCCCTGTTGCTCGTGGTCGGTCTGACCGGATCCGAGTGCGACCGCATGAGGCTGGAGCTTTGAGCCGAGGGTTCCTCCACACCCTCGGCTCTTGCTTCGCGGGCAACGCAAACGAGAGCAGCGCCATGGAGCCCAACATCCTTGCCCCCACAACCAGCCGGCAGGCTCCGAGTCTCGGGGACCGTCTGCCTGCCGCGGGCGACGGCACTGCGGCTCAGGTCCGCGATGCCGCGACCGCGGGCACGATCGTCGCCGGTCGCAACGCCGCCGACGTGCGCGTCACGCCGTCCCGTCGCGAAGGTGGCAACGGTCACGTGGACTTGAGAGCGAAGGCGAACGGGAACGGGAACGGCAACGGTCACGTCGCCACGGCGACCTGGCCCGGGCTCACGCGTCCGGGCGGCGGTCCCGTCCACGTGTTGCCCCTTTACGAGGCGCCCGCCGACCGGGGCTTCTACCTCCTCGTCGGCAAGCGGCTGCTCGACCTGTTCGGCGCCGCCCTCGGTCTCGTCCTCGCCTCGCCGATCCTGCTGATCGCCGCCCTCGCCATCAAGCTGGAGTCGCGCGGGCCGGTCTTCTACCGCTCGGCGCGCATCGGCCGCGGCGGCCGACCCTTCCCGTTCTACAAGCTGCGCTCGATGGTGGACGGCGCCGACCGGCACCGGCACGCGCTCGCGCACCTGAACGAGACCGACGGTCCGGTGTTCAAGATCGCCGCCGACCCGCGGGTGACCCGCGTCGGTCGGCTGTTGCGCGTCACCAGCGTGGACGAGATCCCGCAGCTGTGGAACGTGCTCCGCGGGGAGATGAGCCTGGTGGGGCCGCGGCCGCCCATCGCCGAGGAGGTCATGCAGTACGAGCCCTGGCAGCTCCGGCGACTCGACGTCCTGCCGGGCATCACCTGCCTGTGGCAGATCAGCGGTCGCAGTCGCATCGGTTTCCAGGAGTGGATGAGGCTGGACCTGGAGTACATCAAGCACCGCTCGTTCTGGCTCGACATGAAGATCCTGATCCGGACGATCCCCGCGGTGCTCTCCCGCGAGGGAGCCTACTAACCCGAGCACCTGACCGGAGCGACCACGAGGACCCGCCGAGGGACGCCCGACCGGCCGGCCGTCGCCTTCCCGCCTCCGCTTCCCGCCCGCGACCGCGCCCTGCTGCTGCACGTCATCGCCGCCACGTTGCTGGCGGCGGCGCTGCGCGCGTTCCATCTCGGGACCCAGAGCCTGTGGATCGACGAGCTCTTCACCTGGATGGCGGCCGACATCGGCCGGCCCCTGGTGGCGAGCATGATGCTCGAGAACATCCACGGGCCGCTCTACGGCCTCGCCGTGCACCTGAGCGGGGGACTGCTGGGGCACTCCGAGTGGGCGCTGCGGCTGCCGGCCATGTTGTGCGGCGTCGCCACGGTGCCGGCGCTGGCCTGGCTGGCCCTCCGCTGGCTCGACCGCGAAGCGGCGGTGTGGGCCGCGTGGCTGGCGGCGGCTTCGCCCTTCCTCGTCTGGTACTCGCAGGAGTCGCGCTGCTACATGATGCTCATCCTCTGGGCGTGCGTGGCCAGCGCCTTCCTGGTCGGGCCTCCCCGCCGGGGGGTGGGGCGGTTGACCGGTTACCTGCTGACGGCGGCGGCCGGGCTGCTCACCAGCTTCTCCCTCGCTCTGCTGGCGCCCTTGCACCTGCGCTGGTGGCTGGTGGGGGATGGGGCGGGTGACGGGCCGACGGTGCGGCGCCGGCTGGGCGGGGCGGTCGTGGTCGCGGCCGTGCTGCTGCTCCTGCTCGCGCCCTGGGCCGGGCGGGTGTGGCGCACCTGGGACTGGCAGCGACTCCGTCCCGGTCACCGGGCCACCTCGCAGGAGGAGCCGCTGCGGCGCGCCACCACGTTCCACGCGGCGGCCATCCCCTTCGCCCTGCACGCCCAGGCGGTGGGTTACTCGCTGGGACCGCCGCTGCGCGAGCTGCGCGGTGAACAGGCCGTTCCCGCCGTGCGGCGTCACCTGCCGGAGCTGGCCGCGGTGAGCCTGGTCTTCGGCGTGCTCGGCGTGGCGGGGCTGGTCGGGCTGCGCCGTCGCCGCCGCCTGCTCGATCTGCTGCTCGCGGTCGGCGTGCCGCTGCTGGTGGTCAGCCTGTTCGCCCTGCGCAACTTCAAGGTCTTCCACCCGCGCTACGTCGCGGTGGCCGCGCCGTTCCTGCTGCTGGTCGTGGCGCAGGGCCTGGTGACGCTGCGTCGCCCGCTGCGCATCGCGGCGGCGCTGGGACTGGCGGGGTTGTGGGCGGTCTCGCTCGGGCAGCACTACTTCGATCCCGTCTACGCGAAGGAGGACTACCGCGGAGCGCTGGCGCTGGTGAGCGCGCGGGCCGAAGCGGGCGAGAAGCTGCTGACCGTGGGTGCGGACGAGCCGGCCTACTATTACTATCGAGGCGCCCTGCCGGTGGACCGGTTGTGGCCCGGCTACGCCGCGCAGCCGGCCCGCCTCGAGCGGGAGCTGGCCGACCGGCTGGCGGGGGCGCGGGGAACCTGGATCGTGCTCGCCCGGCCCGAGGACGTGGATCCCGACGGTGTCATCGTGGGCGCGATCGGCAGGATCCGTCCGGACGCGGAGGCGTTCCGTTTCGTCGGCGTGCGCATCTGGCACGTGAAGCGGTAGATCGAGAATGCGTTCGGGTCTCCCGGGAACGAGCCGGACGCGAGGAGCAGGACGACAGGTCGAGACGCTCTCTGGAGACCCCGGCGCGGGACCGGCTGGCAGCCGAGCCGCCCCGCGCCCAAGCGAACCCGTGCGCAACGAATCCGAACGACTGAAGCTCCTGCTGATCGAGAGCGGCACCGCCTTCGGCGGCACCGAGCGCGTGGTGTGGGAACTGGCCACGCGCCTGCCCCCGAACCGCTGGGACGTGCGGGTGTGGCTGTCGCCGTCCGCGGGCGTGGACGAACTGGCCGCGGCTCTGGCGGCGCGGGGCATCCCGGTCGCCCGCCTGGCCGAGGTGGACTCGCGCTGGGACTGGGGCGGCATGTGGCGCACCTGGCGCCGGCTCGGCGGGCAACGCCCCGACCTGCTCCACGTCCATCACGTCTGGCCGGCGGCCGACCGCTACCTCGCCGCGCTCGCTGGCGCGGCGGGCGTGCCGCACCTGGTGGTGACCGAGCACATCGAGGGGCACTCGCACTCCGCCGCCCAGGTCCGCCTCAAGCGCCGCGAACTCGAACGGGCCGACGTCGTCACGGCGGTCAGCTCGGCGGTCGCCGACTCGCTGGTGCGCGACTACGCCGTGGACCGCGCGCACGTGCGCGTCATTCCCAACGGCGCCGAGCCGCCCGACGAGGTGGGGGAGCGGCCGGCGGTGCGTCGCCTGCGCGAGGAACTGGGCGCGGGCGTGCTGCGGCCGCTGTGGGTGTGCGCTGGCCGCCTGGAGGAGCAGAAGGGGCAGGACGTGCTGCTGGAGGCGCTGGCCGAGGTGCGCCGACGCGGACTCGAGTTCGTGGCCGTGCTGGCGGGTGACGGCCGCCTGCGCGGCGCCCTCGAGGCGCGGGCGCGCGCGCTCGGTCTCGAGGCCAACGTGCGCTTCGTCGGTCAGGTGGACGACCTCGGGCCGCTGCTGGCGGCGGCCGACGCCGTGGCCATGCCGTCGCGCTGGGAGGGCATGCCGCTGGTCCTGCTCGAGGCCCTGGCCCGCGGCCGCCCGGTGGTGGTGAGCGCGGTCGGCGGCGTGCTCGAGGTGGTGAGCGACGGCGAGCACGCGCGGCTGGTGCCGCCCGGCGATGCGGCGGCGCTCGCCGCGGTGCTGGAGGACTTCCACCACCACCCCGACGCGGCGCTGCGCATGGGCTGGCGCGGGGCCCTGCGGGTGCGCGAGAGCTTCACCTGGGCGCGAGTGGTCGAGAGCTTCGAGGCCGTCTACGACGAGGCCCTCGGCCTGGCGACCTTCGCCGACGAAGGGCCCGACGCGCCGCCGGAGGAGCGATGAAGGTCGGCGTCGTGGTGCCCTGTCACCGGCAGGAGGCTTACCTGCCGCGCACGCTGGCCGCGCTCGAGCGCTCGCTCGACGGGCACGACTGGTCGGGCGTGTTGAGCGCATCGGCGACGCCGGCCGCGACGCCCGCGCTCTCCGGTCACTGGCGCGCGGTCGGACCGGTGGTCGGGACGGAGGGCCCGTGCACGCCGGGCGCCGGGCGCATGCGGGGCCTCGCCGCCGTCGCCGGCGACTGGGTGCTGTTCGTGGACGCCGACGTCGAGGTCGCCCCCGAGTGGGTGGCCGCGGCGCTGGCCGTCGCGGCGGCCGGGGGTCCCGACGGCCGCCTGGCCGGCATCGGCGGCCGGCTCGAGGAGTGGTTCCGGGACGCGCGGGGCGAGCGGCCCGGCAGCCCGGACCTGTTGCGCGTGGGGAAGGTGGAGCGGTCGGTGGACTACCTGACCACGCCCGCGCTCTATCGCCGCGCCGCCCTCGCCGCGGTCGGCGGCTACGACGTGCGCCTGTCCTCCGAGGAGGACTTCGAGCTGGGCCTGCGCCTGCGCCGCGCCGGCCACGAGCTGCGCGTGCTCGGACAGGTGGCCGGGCGGCACTGGAGCGCGCCGCGCCCGAGCTTCGGCGAACTGGCCCGCCGTTGGCGCGGCGGCCTGTGCCTCGGCCAGGGACAGGTGCTGCGCATGTACGTCGGGCGGCCCGGCTTCGGCGTCCTGCTGCGGCGGCAGTGGCTCTACCTCGCCGCGCTCGGCCTGTGGGGGCTCGATCTCGCCGTGCTCGGCGTCGGCCTGGCCGGCGGCGGCGCGTGGGCCTTCGCCGTGTGGCTCGGGCTGCCGCTGCTGCCGCTCGTGCCCATGAGTCTGCGCAAGCGCAGCCCGCGGCTGGCCGTGCACTCGCTGCTCACCTGGACGCTGCACGGCTGCGGCCTGCTCGCCGGCCTGCTGCGGCCGCTGCCCCGGTCACGGGGGTTGGCATGCTGATCCACGCCGCCACCGACAAGGAGATCCACCCGCCGCTGTTCGGCGGCTCGCAGCGCGCCTTCGGCCTGTATCGCGGCCTCGCCCGGCGCCACGAGGTCACCGCGATGTGCGTCGTGCCCAACCGCAGCACGGGCGCGGCCGACGAGCGGGTGGCCGGCCTGCGGCTGCTGCGGCGCAGGGCCTGGTACACCAGCGTGGCGTGGCGGCTCGAGCAGGCGCGACTGGCGCCGCTGCTCACCGCCGCCTATGGCCACCGGCTCGCGGCGGGCGCGCTGGCCCGTGCCTTCCCGGGGCCGGCCGACGCGGTGCTGGCCGATCTCTTCCTGGCCGGCCTGCTCGACGCGGATCCGGCGCCGCTGAAGGTCTACACCTCGCACAACGTCGAGGTGGACCACTTCCGCATGACCGGCGCCGACGTGCTCGCGCCGGCCTTCTGGACGGCGCGCCTGCGGGCCCTCGAGGGCCGGGCGGTCCGGCGCGCCACGCTGACGACGGTCTGCTCGGAGGAGGACGCGGCGCGCATGCGCGAGCTGTACGGCGTGCCCGAAGCGGCGCTGGCCGTGATCCCCAACGGCTACGACGAGACCGCCGTGGAGGCCCCCGATGCGGCTGCCCGGGAGCGTGCCCGGGTCGCCCTGGGGCTGGACGAGCGGGAGTACGCGGCACTGTTCGTCGGCTCCGACCATCCGCACAACCGGGCGGCGCTGGCGTGGATCATGGATCGGGTCATGCCGGCCCTGGCGGAGGACGGCTTCCGCCTGCTGGTGGCCGGCGCGGTGACCCGCTCGCTCACCGGGCGGCGCGAGCCCTGGCTGGTGGCGCGGCCCGAGATGCCGGACCTGTCGCCGCTGCTCCATGCCGCCGACGCCGGTCTGAATCCGGTGACCACCGGAGGCGGGAGCAACGTCAAGCTGCCGACCTACCTCGCGGCCGGGCTGGCGGTGGTGACCACCCCGTTCGGGCTGCGCGGCTACGCGTCGCTGCGACCGCACGTGGAGGTGGCGACGCTGGAGGAGATGACCGAGGCCCTGCGCGAGCGCCCGGCCGGATGGCGGGCCCGGGGACTCCGGCTGCCCGATGCGGTCGGGGAGTTCGCCTGGGGTACACTGGGGGAGAAGCTGGGCGAGGCGCTGGAGGCGTGCCGCGAGGCGCCGCGGCGGGGGACCATACGGAACCAAGAGGTGGCCGGGAGGACGGGCGCATGAAGATCGCGATGATCGGGCAGAAGGGCATACCGGCCACCTACGGCGGCATCGAACGCCACGTCGAGGAGATCGCGCGTCGGCTGGCGGGCATGGGGCACCGGGTGGACGTCTTCTGCCGCCTCCACTACACGCCGCCCGGCACCCACTTCCAGGGCGTCGGCCTGCTGCGGCGGCCCAGCCTCCACACCAAGCACTTCGACACCCCGTCGCACGTGGCGTGGGCCACGATCGAGTGCATGCTGCGCCGCTACGACATCGTGCACTACCACGCGCTGGGGCCGTCGGTGTTCGCCGGCCTGCCCCGCCTGCGCGGGGCCCGTACCGTGGTGACCGTGCACGGGCTGGACTGGCAGCGGGAGAAGTGGGGGCGGATCGCCTCCTGGGTGCTCAAGCAGTGCGAGCGCCCCGCCGCGCGTTTCCCCGACCACACCATCGTGGTCTCCAAGACGCTGCGCAAGTACTTCCTCGAGCACCACGCCTGCAAGGCCACCTTCATCCCCAACGGGACCAACCTGCTGCCGGCCCGCCCGGCGCGCCGCATCCTGCAGAAGGGCCTGCAGCCGGGCAGGTACGTGCTCTTCGTCGGCCGGCTGGTGCCCGAGAAGGGCGTGCACTTCCTGTGCGAGGCCTTCTCGCACATCCAGACCGACCTCAAGCTGGCGCTGGTCGGCGGCGCGGCGGCCTCGGAGGACTACGTCGCCACCATCAAGGCCTACGAGAGCGACCGGATCCGGCTGCTCGACTACGTCTACGGCGAGGAGCTGGAGGAGCTGTGGAGCAACGCCTACCTGGTGGTGCAGCCCTCCACCATGGAGGGGCTCTCGATCTCGCTGCTCGAGGCGCTCTCCTACGGACGCTGCGTGCTGCTCTCGGACATCCCCGAGAACCTCGAGGTGGCCGAGGACTGCGTGGTCAGCTTCCGCAGCCGGGACGCCGAGGACCTGCGCGTCCGGCTCGAGGAGCTGATCCACGATCCCGAGCGCGTGAAGAGCTACGAGGTCCGGGCGCGGGAGCACATCCGCCAGCACTACTCGTGGGAGCGAGTGGCCAAGAACACCGAGGCGGTCTACCTGCGGCTGCTGGGTGGGGCGGAGCGGCGCGGTTGAACGCATGGCCTGGCTGAATCGCCACTTCCGCGCACTCGACGGCCGCTACCACGGCCCCGAGGGCGACGCCTTCGCCGTCGAGGAGCTGCAACCGGTGGCCCGTCGCTTCCTGCCACCGGGCGGCCGCGCGCTCGAGATCGGCTGCGGCTACGGCCGGAACCTGGTGGCCCTGGCGGGTCTGCCCGCCGCGGCGGTGCTCGGCGCCGATCCGGACGGAGGGCAACTGGCGCGGACGCGGGCGCGCCTGCTCGGGCTCCCCGAGGAGCAGCGGCGGCGCGTCGCCCTGCTCCGCCAGGAGCCGTTCCGCCTGCCGCTGCGCGAGGGCAGCTTCGACCTGGTGGTGCTGTGGCAGGTGCTGGAGCACGTGATCGGCCCCGACGCCAAGCGGCGCGTGCTGGCCGAGAGCCTGCGCGTGCTGCGCCCCGGTGGCCACCTGCTGGTGGAGACCCCCAACCGGTGGTTCCCGGTGGACTACCACGACAACCACCTGCCCTTCGTGCACTGGACCCGCGCCCGGCGTCTGCGCGAGTGGCTGACCTGGCGCGTACGCGGCGAGCGCTACGCGCCCTCGGACTACGTGAGCCTGCCCGGCCTCGAGCGCCTGCTGCGCCGGGCCGCGCCGCAGCGGCGCTGCGTGCGGGCGACGCGGTTCTACTTCGCCGACGGTTTCGCCGGCGCGTGGCGCGACCTGGGCGGCACGCAGGTCGCGCTCAAGCGCGCGATCTTCGCGGGCCTGGCGCCGGCGCACGTGCTGTTGTCGCTGTTCGGCGGCAGCGCCGACCTGTTGTCGCCGTCGCTGCGTGTCGTCTGGCGGGTGGACCGGCGCCCGTGAGCCCCGGGTCCGTCCCGGCCCGCCACCGCGGCGTGCACCGCGGCGCTGCGATCCGCGGCCGTCTGAGCTATAGTGCCGCGCGAGCGAGGACCCCGTGAACGAGACCGCACGAGAGCGTCACGTCCTGATCCTGGCCGGAGGCCGCGGCGAGCGCTTCTGGCCCTGGAGCCGTCCCGAGCGCCCCAAGCAGCTCCTGCCGCTGGCCCGCGGCGGTCGCACGCTGCTCGGGGCGACGCTCGATCGCGCGCTGCGTCTGGTGCCACGCGAGCGCATCCTCGTCCTGACCGGGCGCGACCTGGTCGCCGCGGTCGAGCGCGAGTGCCCGGGCGTGGCGGTGGTGGGCGAGCCCGTGGGCCGCAACACCGCGCCGGCCATCGGCGCCGCGGCCGCCTGGATCGCCGGGCGCGGCGGCGGGGCGTTCGCCGTGCTGCCCTCCGATCACCTGATCGACGACGTGGACGCGTTCGTCGCCGACGCGGACCGGGCCTTCGCGGCGGCCGAGACCGAGCCGGCGCTGCTCACCTTCGGCATCCCCGCCACCGGGCCCGAGACCAACTTCGGCTACATCGAGCGTGGCGAGGCGGTCGCGCCGCGCCTCAACCGCGTGGCGCGCTTCACCGAGAAGCCCGACCGGGCGCGGGCCGAGGGCTGGGTGGCCGGCGGGCGGCACCTGTGGAACAGCGGCATGTTCGTGTGGCGGCCGGAGGTGTTCCTCGACGCGCTCGAGCGACAGCGCCCGGCGCTGGCCACCCCGTTGCGCGGACTGGCGACGGCGGCCGACGACCCCCGCGGCTTCGAGCGGGCCCTCGATGGCGTGTTCCCGGGGCTCGAGGCGATCTCCGTGGACTACGCGGTGCTCGAACACGCGCCGGCGACCCTGGTGCTGGAGGTCTCGTTCGACTGGGACGATCTCGGCTCGTGGGGAGCCTGGGCCCGCCGCCAGCCGCGCGACGAGCGGGGCAACGTGCGCTTCGGCGACGCGGTCGCGGTGGACTGCCGCGGCTGCATCGTGGTGGGCGAGGGCGGCACGGCGGCGGCGCTGGGACTCGACGACATGGTGGTGGTGCACGTGGACGGCGCCACGCTCGCCTGCCGGCTGGCCGAGACCGACCGCGTGCGCGAGGTGAGCACGCAGGTCCGCGCGCGGGGGCGGCGATGAGCCGCCGGTTCGCGGCGCTCGTCCTGCTCGTGGCGCTGGCGGCGGTCGGCTGCGCGAGCGTTCCGCCGCCCGCCGGTCCGCGGGAACCGGCGCCGGGCCGGGCGGCCGCCGCGGCGCCCGACACGATCGCGATCCGGCACGAGGTCCTCCGTCCGCCGGCGCCGGCCGCGGCCCTGCCCGACACCGTGCCCTCGGCCGACGCGCTCGCCGTGCTGGCCGGGATCCCCGAACCGCTGACGGGCGCCGAGCGGGCGGCTCGTTCGACGGTGCTGCCCGCGGCGGCGGCGAAGCCGGCGCCGGAGAGCGCCGCGCCCGAGACCACGGAGGAACAGGGTGGCTCGGCCGATGTGCCCGTGCCGGTGCCGACGCGCATGCTGGGGGACCGGCCGCTGCCCGACGTCGCACCGGCGGCTGGCGCGAGCGGTGCGGCTCCCGCACCGACGACGAGCGCGCCCGTGCCGGCCGCGCCGGCGCTGGCGGACAGCTGCTGGCGCGTGCAGTTCGCCGCCTGGGCCGATCGGGCGAGGGCCGAGCGCTACGGCGAGGCGGTCCGCTCGCAGCTCGGCACGGCGGTCGAGATCGAGAAGCAGGCCGGGCTCTTCAAGGTGCGCAG
>CAYNPF010000052.1:0-13280 GCA_964398895.1 uncultured bacterium | reverse complement strand
ACTGCACCGCCTCGGCGCTGCTGCTGTCGCTGGCGCAGGCCTACGGGCGCAGCGACCCGGCCACGCACCCGACGCTGGTCTTCGTGGCGGCGGACGCGGAGGAGGAGGGGATGCTGGGCTCGATCTGGCAGACGCGCCACCCGGCGGTGCCGCTCGATCGGGTGCGCGGCGTGGTGAACCTGGAGATGAGCAACCCGTGGGGGCGCACGCGCGATCTCATGGTGATCGGTGCGCCGCGGGCGGCGTTCGCGCGCTGGCTCGCGCCGGTGCTGGACGCGCGCGGCCTGCGCCTGGCCGAGGATCCCTCGCCCGAGCAGGGCTTCCTGTTCCGCTCCGACCAGCTCGCCTGGCTGCAGGCCGGCGTGCCGGCGGCGTGGCTGAACGGGGGCACGGACTACGAGGGCCGTCCGGCCGGCTGGGGCGCGGCGCGCCAGGCCGAGTACCGGGCGAACGCCTATCACCGGCCGGCCGACGAGATCGGCACCGACTTCGACTACGCCGGACTCGTCCAGCTCGGCGGGATCGCCACGGACCTCGTGCAGCGCATGGGCGCCGACGCGCCGGGCGCGGGGCGGGACGATCCCGAACTCGCGGGGATGACTAGGGCAGGCGCGTCACCGTCGCCGGGACGGTGAACCAGCGGCCGTCGCGCTCGAGCACCAGCCGGCGAGTCGCGCCGGGCTCGCCGCGCAGGGCCGCGATCACCTCGCCCATGGTGGCGTTGCTCACGCCCAGCGAGTCCACCTGCATCAGCAGGTCGCCGGCCTGCACGCCGGCGACCACCGGTCCTGCGTCGCGGGCGACCACGCCGACCACGGTGTAGCCGCCGGCCCGACCGGGCTGCAGCGTGAGCCCGACGATGTCGAGGTCGCGCGTCCGCGGGGCGGGGCCGGGCTCCCACCAGCTCGCGCCGCGGGCGAAGTCCACGGTGAGGCGGAAGCGCCCGAGCACGTTGGCGCCGAGGAAGCCGGCGACGGGCCCGGCAGACTTGCGCGAGTACCAGCGGAAGAAGCCGGGATCGAGCGCCAGCGCGGCGACGTCGTCGGCGCCGGTGGCGCCGATGCCGAGGTGGGGCAGGCAGAGCAGCGTGCCGGCCGGCTCGAAGGCGAAACCGAAGAAGTTGGCGCTGCCGGCCGCGCCCGTGGCCCACGGCGCCTCGGGGTGACGCGAGCGCCACGCGGTGACGAGCGAGTCGCTCAGCCACGTGCCGGCCGAGCCGGAGTCGAGACCCAGTGGCACGTCGGCACCGTCCAGGGTGGCGGCGATCATGGGCAGGCCGGTCGCGGGGTTCACGCGGCAGGGCACGGCCACGCCCCGTGGCGCGAGCGTTCCCGAAGGGGCCAGCGTGAGACGCCCCGCCGGGTAGTCGAAGACCGCGCACAGCCGGCGCAGGACGCGGGCGGGCAGCGCGGCCTCGGCGGGGATCCCCGGGAGCACGGCGGCGCCGTCGCGCACGCGGACGACCAGCCCGGCGGTGTCGAGGGCGAGGCCGCCGAAGCGCACGGCCGGCGCGGGGGAGGTGGCCGCCACCGTGCTGAAGGCGCCGCTGTCGGGCCAGTCGGGATGCTCGATCCCGAGGTCCCGCGCCAGGTCGCGGCCCAGCATCAGGCTCTCGCCGCCGGTGTCCACCCAGACCCGGGCCGCTCGCGTGCCGCCGTCGGGCCGCACGAAATCCACCTCGACGATCACCCGTCCGTGATCGAGCGTCATGGGCCGCGTGACCTGGGTCGGGTCCGCGTCGCGTGCCGGCCGGCGACGCGTCCGCGCGGCCTCCGTCCCGGCCGGCGCGGTCAGCGCCAGCGCCGCCGCGAGCAGGATCGCCAGCTTCATCGTGTGGGTCGTCGTCATCGGGTCTCCTCCGCGGCGCATCATCGCCCGGGCGGGTCGCCGGCGCCAGCCCGCCCCGAACGGCGGGGAGGCGGCCCCCCCGGCGCGGGCCTTTCGGCCCCGCACGCCGGCGCGTATGCTGCCGCCGTGCCCGTCGGCCACCCGCCCGAGGAGACCCGGATGAACGAGAGCCCGATCCTGTACCCCGAGGACAAGGTCCCGCTGCCGCGCCTGGTGCCCATGGGACTCCAGCACGTGGTGGCGATGTTCGGCGCCACGGTGCTGGCCCCGGTGATCATGCACTTCGATCCCCAGCTCGCCATCTTCTTCTCGGGCGTGGGCACGCTCATCTTCCTGGCGGTCACGCGCATGAAGGTGCCCAGCTACCTGGGTTCGAGCTTCTCGTTCATCGGCCCGGTGCTGGCGGTGACCGGCGGGGCGGTGGCGCTGATCCCCGACGCGCTCTGCGGCATCGCCGCCGCCGCCGTGCTCTACGCTCTGGCCGCCGCGGCGACGCTGCGCTGGGGCTCGGGCTGGATCGACCGGCTCATGCCGCCGATCGTCACCGGCACGGTGGTGGCGATCATCGGGCTCAACCTCGCCTCCTCGGCGGTCACGAACGCCGTCAACGCCTCCTGCGTGATCGCCAGCCGCGCCGACCAGCTCGCGCTGCTCGTGGCGCTGGTCACCTTCTTCACCGCCGCGCTGGTCTCGGTCCACGCCCGCGGCTTCCTGCGCCTGCTGCCGGTGCTGACCGGCGTGATCGTCGGCTACGCCGTGGCCGCGGCGGTGGGCGTGCTCGACCCGGAGAAGCTGAAGGCGATCGCGGCCGCGCCGTGGATCGGGCTGCCGCCGTTCCAGGCGCCGCGCTGGAGCCTGCCGGCCGTCCTGACCATCGCGCCGGTGGTGATCGTGCTGGTGGCCGAGAACAAGGGGCACATCGCCGCCATCTCGAGCTACATGAAGCGCGACCTCAATCCGCACCTCGGCCGCGCCTACCTCGGCGACGCCATCGCCACGTTCGTCTCGGCGATGGGCGGCGGCACGCCGCAGACCACCTACGCCGAGAACATGGGGGTGATGGCGATCACCCGCGTGTTCTCGTCGTGGAACTTCGTCATGGCCGGCTCGATCGCCGTGCTGCTCGGGCTGTGCCCCAAGTTCGGGGCGCTGATCCAGTCCATCCCGGCCCCGGTGCTCGGCGGCATCACCCTCATCCTCTACGGGCTGATCGCGCTGATGGGGGTGAAGATCTGGCTCGACGCCCGCGTGGACTTCGCCGATCACCGCAACATGGTGGTGGCCGGCGCGTCGCTGATCGCCGCGACCGGCCTGGGGGTGAACGGCGTGACGGTGTGCGGCACGAACATCGCCGGGATCGCTCTGGGCACGGTGCTGGCGCTGGTGCTGAACCTGGTGTTCCGCGCGCCGCGCTCCGAGGGTGGAGTCGAGCCGGAGGTGCCGCGGGGGTAGGGCGGGGCGGGGGCCCGGGGGCGGTGGACCGACGGGCTGCGCGGACCCGGCCCTGATGGTATCTTGCCGGGTCGAACCCATGGAGGGAGGCCCCTTGTTCGATCGCGACGTCCTCAGGCTGGATCCGGCCGCGGCGACCGCGGCCATCACCGCCGCCATCCGCGAGCAGGTGCACGAGCGGCTGCGCCGCCGCGGCGCGGTGGTCGGCGTCTCCGGCGGCATTGACAGCTCGGTGGTGGCGGCGTTGTGCGCGCGCGCGCTGGGGCCGGAGCAGGTGCTGGCGCTGCAACTGCCCGAGCGCGACTCCGGCGACGACGCCCTGCGGCTGGGCCGCCTGCTGGGCGAGGCCATCGGGGTCGAGACCCGGGTGGAGGACATCGCCCCGGTGCTGGCCGGGGCCGGCTGCTACGAGCGGCAGGACGAGGCCATCCGCATGGTCTTCCCCGACTACGCCCCGGGCTGGCGCTTCAAGGTGATCCTGCCCACGGTGCTGGCCGGCGAGCGGCTGAACGTCTCGCGGCTCACCGTCGAGCGTCCCGACGGCACGCAGCAGACGCGGCGCATGTCGCTGGCGGCCTACCTGCAGCTCATCGCCGCCACCAACTTCAAGCAGCGCGTGCGCACCATGCTGCTCTACTACCACGCCGACCGCCTCAACCACGCGGTGGCGGGCACGCCCAACCGGCTCGAGTACGACCAGGGCTTCTTCGTCAAGGGCGGCGACGGGCTCGCCGACTTCAAGCCGATCGCCCACCTCTACAAGTCGCAGGTCTACCAGCTCGCCGAGTTCCTCGGCGTGCCCGAGGAGATCCGCCGCCGTCCGCCCACCACCTCGACCTTCTCGCTGCCGCAGACGCAGGAGGAGTTCTACTTCGGCGTGCCCTACGACGTGATGGACCTCTGCCTGTACGGCCGCAATCACGGCGTGCCGGTGGCCGAGGTCGCCGCCGCCGCGGGAATGACGGCCGAGCAGGTGGAGCGCGTCTACCGCGACATCGAGCAGAAGCGCCGCACCACCTGGCCGCTGCACGCGCCCCCGCTGCTGGTGGAGCCCGTCCCCGAGGCCGGTCACTGATGTGCGGCATCGCCGGGGTGGTGGCGCTGCGCGAGGGGCTCGAGCCGGTCGGGCTCGACACGCTGGCCGCGATGGCCGGCGCGATGCGCCACCGCGGGCCCGAGGAGTCGGGCGCCTACCGTGACGAACGCGTGGGCCTGGCCCACGCGCGGCTCTCGATCATTGACCTGACCACCGGCGGCCAGCCGCTCGCCAACGAGGACGATTCGCTGTGGATCGTCTTCAACGGCGAGATCTACAACTACGTCGAGCTGCGCGCCGAACTCGAGGCGCTCGGCCACCGCTTCCGCACCCGCAGCGACACCGAGGTCATCGTCCACGCCTGGGAGGCGTGGCGCGAGGCGGCCTTCGAGCGGTTCAACGGGCAGTGGGCGGTGGCGTTGTGGGACCGGAGCTCCGGCGAGCTGGTGCTGGGCCGCGACCGCGTCGGCGTGCGGCCGCTGTTCCTGTGCGAGCACGAGGGGCGGCTGTGGTTCGGCAGCGAGGTCAAGGCGATCTTCGCCGCCACCGACGCGATCCCGCGCGCGCTCGATCCGCGCGGGCTGGCCGACGTCTTCACGTTCTGGTCGTGCCAGGCGCCGCGCACGCCGTTCGCCGGGGTGCGCCAGCTCGAGCCCGGGCACCTGTGCGTCGTGCGCGAGGGGCGCGTGGAGGATCGCTGCTGGTGGACGCCACGCTTCCCGGTGGACGCCGCGGACCGCTTCGCCGGCTCGATGGCCGAGGCCGAGACCGCGCTGCGCGAGGCGCTGGAGCGGGCGACGAAGCTGCGCCTGGTGCGCTCGGACGTGCCGGTGGGCAGCTACCTCTCGGGCGGGCTGGACAGCTCGCTGATCGCCGCGCTGGGGCTGCGGGCGCAGGGCGAGCGCTTCAGCACCTTCTCGGTGCGCTTCGAGGACGCCGAGTACGACGAGGCCCGCTTCCAGCGCCGCATGGCCGAGCACCTGGGCAGCGAGCACCGCGAGGTCGTCGTCTCGCGCCGCGACATCGCCGCCGTCTTCCCCGACGTGGTGGCGCACGCCGAGAGCCCGCTGCTGCGCACGGCGCCGGCGCCGATGTTCGTGCTCTCGCGACTGGTGCACGAGTCCGGCATCAAGGTGGTGATCACCGGCGAGGGCGCCGACGAGTGGTTCGCCGGCTACGACCTGTTCCGCGAGGCGCGGGTGCGCCGCTTCTGGGCGCGCCGGCCGGGCTCGGCGATCCGCCCGCGGCTGCTCGAGCGGCTCTACCCGTGGCTGGCCCGCTCGCCGGTGATGCAGGGGGCGATGAGCCACCGCTTCTTCGGGCAGGACCTGGCGCGCTGGCGCGAGCCCGGCTTCGGGCACGGCCTGCGCTGGCGCTCGGCGGCGGCGCTGCGTCGTCTCATGGCCCCGGCGCTGCGCGACGCGCTGGCCGATGCCGACCCGGCGGCCGAGCTGCTCGCCGACCTGCCGGCGGACTTCCGGCGCTGGTCGTTCCTGTCGCAGGACCAGTACCTCGAGATCCGCACGCTGCTGTCGAGCTACCTGCTCTCCTCGCAGGGCGACCGCATGCTGATGGCCCACTCGGTGGAGGGGCGCTTCCCCTTCCTCGACCGCGAGGTCATGGCGCTGGCCGCCTCGCTGCCCGACGGCTACCGGCTGCGCGGCCTGGAGGAGAAGTGCGTGGTGCGCGAGGTGGCGCGCGGCCTGTTGCCGCCCGAGATCCTCGAGCGCAAGAAGCAGCCCTACCGCGCGCCCGACGCGCTCTCGTTCGTCGGCGAGGGCGTGCCGGATTGGGTCGAGGCGGTCCTGGCGGAGGAGGCGCTGGCCCGGGCCGGGGTGTTCGAGCCCGCGCCGGTGCGGCAGCTCTACGCCAAGTGCCGCGAACGAGGGGGAAAGACCGCGCCCTCGAATGCCGATAACATGGCGTTGGTCGGGGTGCTCTCCACCCAGCTCCTGCACGAGACGTTCGTGGCCGGGCGGGGTCGGGGTGCGCGTCCGGCCGTGTTCGACACCCTGGTGGATCGCCTGGCGGGGGGAGCGGCGTGAGCCGCCCGCGCTCCCGGCGGGGCTCCGCCCCCGGGGTCGTCCCCCGGATCGAACGGAACGAGCCGAGGTAGGCCAGGTCATGGACACCGTCACCCGCGTGCGCGAATTCGTCACCCGCAACTTCTTCGTCTCCGATGCCGCGAGTCTCACCGACGCCGCCTCGCTGCTGGACCTGGGCGTGGTAGACTCCACCGGCGTCCTCGAGATCATCGGCTTCGTCGAGAGCACCTTCGCGTTGTCCGTCGAGGACGACGAGATCGTGCCGGCCAACCTGGACTCGATCGAACGCATCGCGGCCTACGTGGACCGCAAGCTCGCCGCCAAGGGCGACTCGGCCTGAACCCGGACGAACCCGGCGGGCCGCATGGCGGGGGAGGTGTGGACGTGCGCAGCCCGATCCGGACGTGGGGAACGTGGCTCCCGGCGATCGCCGCGGCCGTGCTGCTGGCCGGTTGCGGCGCCGGGAACGTGAAGGAGGCGCCCGTGCAGCGCTCGTCGCTCGGTGACGTGCCCGACTCGGCCTGGACCGCGCTGGCGTCGCGTCGCATCTTCTTCGGCCACCAGTCGGTGGGCGCGAACATCATGGCGGGCGTGGCCGACCTGCTCGCCGCCGAGCCGCGCCTCGGCTTGCACGTCGTCACCGACCCGGCGGCGCTGGGCGGCGGCGGCGCGTTCCTGCACGGGACGGTGGGCCGCAACGGCGATCCCGGCGGCAAGACCGACGACTTCGCCGCCCGCCTCGACGGTCCGCTGGCCGGCCGGGTGGACGTCGCCTTCCACAAGTACTGCTACGTGGACGTGACCGCCGGCTCCGACGTGCCGGCCGTCTTCGACCACTACCGGCGCGTCATGGAGCGGCTGGCCGCGGCGCACCCGGGCGTCGTGTTCGTGCACGTGACCACGCCGCTGGTGACCGTGCCCGGTGGCCCGGTGGCCGCGCTCAAGCGCCTGCTCGGCCGCACCCCGGCGCGGGCGGCCGACGACCTGGCGCGCGAGCGGTTCAACGAGCTGATGCGCGGCGCCTACGCCGGCCGCGAGCCCCTGTTCGACCTGGCGGCGATCGAGTCCACCCGGCCGGACGGCAGCCGCGAGGCGCTCGACGTGGGCGGCCACCGTGCATACGCCCTCGTTCCCGCGTATGCTGCCGACGGTTCCCACCTCAACGAGATGGGTCGGCGTCGGGTGGCCGGGGAGCTGCTGGTCTTCCTCGCGCGGCTGCCGGCGTCGCGGTAGCGGTCATCCCGGGGCGGCAGGCCGGTCGCGCAGCGCGACGGGCAGTCCCCGGTCCTTCGGTCAGGGTGCGCCTTTCGATGGATCGCGAGCAGGCCCCACAGATCGTGCCGTTCACCCCGGAGCTGCTGCCGCTGGTCCGCGGCTTCTCCGAGCGCTACTGGACGCGCCCGCACACCGACGCCTACTACGAGTGGCGCTACCTGCGCCCGCAGCCGTTCAGCCGGATGTTCCTGGCGGTGCAGGGCGGCGAGTGCCTGGGCATGGTCTTCGCCCTGCGCAAGTCCTACCGGTTCGGCGGCCGGCCGACCGACTGCCTCGAGGTCTTCGACTGGCACTGCCTGCCGGGGGAGAAGGGCACCGGCGTCGGCATCCGGCTGATGCGCGCGATGATGCGCCAGGACGAGCCGATCCTCGCCGTCGGCGGCACGCCCGACGTGCACGCCACGCTGCCGAAGATGGGCTGGGACCCGATCGGCGCCGCCACGCGCTACGAGCTGGTGCTGGCCCCCGACGCCCTCGCCGAGCAGGTGCGCCACCGCGCCGGGCTGCCGCCGGGGCTGACGCGCAGCTCGCTGCGCCTGCTGGCGGCGGGCTACCTGGCGCCGCGTCGTCGGCGCGTGCCCGCCCGCGGGCTGGTCACGCCGGTGGCGGTGCTGCCCGGGGCCGTCCGCGAACTCTACGACGAGCCCGGCGGCTACGGCCTGTTGCAACAGCCCGACCCGGAGGTCCTGCGCTGGACCACGGAGAGCACCTGGAGCGGGCACTTCGGCCACCTGGTCTTCGCGCTCGACGGCCGGGTGCGCGGCTGGGTGATGACGCGGACCTACGCCACCGAGACCGGACCCGAGGCGGCGATCGTCGAGATCTTCGCGCCCCGGCCGGACGAGGCGCTCTACACCTGGATGGTCTCCGAGGCGGCGGTGGCGCTGATGGTGGCGCGGCCGCGCCGCATCCACGCCCGGGCGAGCTGCCCGGTCCTGCAGGCGGCGCTGCACGCGAACCACTTCCGCGCGCTGCCGGCGGATCCGCTGCACCTGTGGCCGAAGGGCGCCTGGGACCACGGCGGACCGCTCCACATCACGCTCGGCCACTCGGACGCCCCGCTGCGGCCGTACGCCTGCGAGGCGGCCGCCGGCCCCGGGACCGTGGCTTGAGCGCGCGCGCGCACCGCTCGGGCGGGCTGGCCGGGGTGGCGATGCTGAACGCCGTCACCGGGCTGGCGGCGCGGCTCGCGACCCTGATCATCGCCATCGCCCTGACCCCGTTCGTGCTGGGGCGGCTGGGTCCGGCGCTCTACGGCATCAGCGCCGCCACCGGCTCGATGGTCGAGTACCTGCTGCTGCTGCGCGGCGGGCTGGGCGTGGCCCTGCGCCGCTACGTGACCGTGACCTTCCACGCCGGGGATCGCGAGCTGGCCGCGCGCTACTACGCCGTCGGCTTCTGGTGGATGGCGGTGCTGCGCCTGGTGGTGGTGGTGATCGGCGTGGTGATGTCGCGCTGGCTGTGCTCGTTCATGCGGGTGCCGCCCAACCTGCTCACCGACGCCAGCGGCGGCGTGATCCTGATCGTCATCGCCGCCGGCTTCGGCGACACCGGGCTGGTGTTCGAGGTCCCCACCTACGCCAGCGGGCACACCGCCTGGCTGTCCATGGTGCGGGTGGTGGGGGCCGTGCTCAAGGCGGCGCTGGTCGTGCCGGCGTTCCTGCTCTTCGTGCCCAGCCTCAGCCTCTACGGCGCGACCGTCTGCATCGTCGAGCTGCTGATGGCGCTGGGCGTCGCCTTCGTCGGCGCCCGCGCCCACATCGTGCCCCACGTGGCCCCGCCGCCCGACTTCGGCTCGCGCGAGGTGCGCAACACGCTGTTCCGCTTCGGCGGCCTCGGGCTGGTCTCGCAGGTGGCCGGCATCCTCTACCTGGCCACCGACAACCTGATGATCGGCGGCATCTACGGCTCCGAGTACGTCACCCGCTACTCGCTGGGGACGCGCTGGGCGCCGATGATCACCATCCTGCTGTCCACCGGGCTCTCGGCGGTCACCCCGCTGCTCACCCAGCTCGAGGCGCGGGGCGAGGAGCACCGCTCGCGCAACATGGTGCTGCGCGCCGCGGCGGTGAACTCGGCGCTGGGCGTGCCGCTCTGCCTGGTGCCCTGCATCGTCGGCGACATCTTCCTCGCCCGCTGGGTGGGGCCGCAGTACCGCGAGAGCGCCCGCTACATGATCGCGATGCTGCTGCCCACCGCGGTGGTGGTCACCATGGAGCCGGTGTGGATGGCGATGGTGGCGCGCGGGCGCATCGGCGGGATCGCGATCGGCGACATCTGTGTGGCGGTGGCGAACCCGATCCTGAGCCTGATCATGGCGCTGCCGATGCACATGGGGCTCCTGGGCTTCGCCCTCGGCAACGCGATCGCCATGCTGCTCAAGAACCTGTTGCTCCGTCCGCTGATCGGCCGCGGCGAGGAGGGCATCCCGTCGCTGTGGGCCACGTTCCGCACGCTGCCGGCGGCCCTGCTGGGCGGCGCGCCGGCACTGATCGTGCTCTGGCTGCTGCGGCCGTTCTACTCCGGCTCGCTCCAGGCCGTGCTGCTGGCCGGCTTCCTCGGCGGGATGCTGTGCCTGGCCGGGACGCTGCTCACCGCGGTGGGCTGGCGCGACACGCGCAGCCTGGCCCTGGCGCTGGTCCATCGGCTGCGGGCCAACGGGCAGCCGGCTCAGTAGGACCGGTAGGACTTCTCCTCGAGCAGCTCGGAGCCGAGCAGCAGGTTGAGCTGGCGCTTGATGGCCGCGCGGCGGTCGTTGGTGTGGTAGACCGTGCGGGCCAGCTCGACGAACTCGGCGTCGAAGCGACGCTCCGCCTCGCAGGCGCGCAGGCGATCCTCGACCTCCCACAGCGCCTCGTTGGCGGCGCGCAGCCCCGCCACCAGCGCGCTCACGTCGCGCGCGGCCAGCGGCGAGGCCGCCCAGGTGGCGCGCAGCAGCTCCAGCTCGCGCTGCACGTTGGCCAGCTTCCCCGGATCGGTGATGCGCGCGGCCTTGATCTCGAGGATGGTGAGCTTGTCGAGGAACTCGCCGGGCGAGGTCTGCACGTTCAGCAGCATGGGATGGGCCCCCGGTTTGGTCGGGATCGCGGCGTCAGCCGCCGTAGCGGACGCGGCCCGGCGGGGTCTCCTCGCCGTGCGGTTTGGGCGCGTAGGTCGAGTCGGGCGCGAGCCGGGCGGCACCGGCCGCCCGCCAGCTCGTCTCGAAGATGCCGCGGGCCTGCCGGGCCAGCGGCCGGTCGCGCAGGGTCACCGCTAGGTTGCGGGTGGCGAGGAAGTAGTCCGGGGACCAGTTGCTGGTGCCGACCCAGGTAAAGAGGGTGTCGGCGACCAGGTACTTGCAGTGCTCGACGCGGGCGAAGGGGACGTAGCCGCCGCTCCACTCGGGCACGGTGGACAGCTTCACCTCGATGCCGGGCACGCGGGCGAGCTGCTGCAGGGCGGCGAGTCCGGCGCCGCCCTGCCAGTCCGAGGCGATGATGCGCACGTCCACGCCGCGGGCGGCGGCGCGACGCAGCGCCTGGTCGAGTGTTTCGTCGTGCAGGCGGCGATCGCCCAGCCCGTAGGTGAGGAACTGCACCACCACCTCGTGCTGTGCGCCGTCGAGCAGGGCGACGAGGCGGTCGCGGTCCCAGAGGGTCGTGTCGGGGATGAAGCTGCGCGGGCTCCACGAGGGCCACAGCAGCAGCGTGACGCCGGGGGCCTGCACGATCCGGTAGGGGAGCGTGCCGGGCGCGTGCGGCGTCTGCGTGGCGAAGGCCACCCGGGTGGTGTCCGGCGTCCGCCCGATCGGCGTGGCCATGTCCCAGTCCAGCGCGAAGACGCGTCCGAAGTCGGCGGCGACGCGCCGGTCGCGCACCGCGACGCCCAGCTCGTGGATGTGCTTGAGGGCGCGCCAGTCGAAGTTCTGGCTGCCGAGGTAGGCGGTCTCGCCGTCCACGAGCAGGAACTTGGAGTGCTGCACGCCGCCGGCGATGCGCCGGTAGTCCACCAGCCGCACCTCGAAGCCCGGCACGCGCGCCAGCGAGTCGGCGGTGCGCGGGTAGGTGTCGTGCATGCGCGCGTCCAGCACCAGGCGCACGTGCACGCCACGGGCGGCCGCCCGACCCAGCGCCGCGAGCACGTCCTCCATCGGTTCGCCCGGCCAGGTGGAGAGGTAGAACTGCTCGATGTCGAGGCTGCGGCGCGCGTCGTGGATCAGCCCGAGCCAGGTGTCGAGCGCGGTGGGCAGTGTCGGATCGCCGAGGCCGCTCTCGACCGGGCGCGACTCGACGAGCTGCACCGGCGGGACGCGGGGATCCGCGCCCGCGGGCGCGATGCCGCCGCCGATGGGGAGGTAGAGGCCCGCGGCCATGGCGATGGCGGCCAACCCGGCGAGGAGCACGACGCCGGCGGGAGTTCGGTGCGGGGTTCTCATCTCCTCCTCCGTGGACTTCGTGATCGGCCTACCAGCGCAGGGCGGTGGCGCCCCAGCCGAAGCCGCTGCCGAAGGCGGCCAGTACCAGCAGGTCCCCGGGCCCGAAGCGGCCCTGCTCGCGGGCCTCGGCCAGGGCCAGCGGGATGCTGGCGGCGGTGGTGTTGCCGAAGTGGTCTATGTTCTGGAAGACGACCTCGGGGGCCACGCCGAGCCGCTGGCCCACCGCGTCGCTGATGCGCTGGTTCGCCTGGTGCGGGACGATGAGCTTCACGTCGGCGAGCTGCTGCCCGGTCTGCGCGAGCACCTCGTGGATGGCCTCGGGGAAGCGCGTGGTGGCGTGCTTGAACACCTGCCGCCCGTTCATCTGCGGGTAGTGCTCGCCCTCGACCACCATCTCCGCCGTGATCCGACCCTGCAGGATGGACGTCGGTGCCCGGCAGACGAGATCCTCGGCGTGCGAGCCGTCGGAGTGCAGCACCCAGCCCAGCAGGCCGCGCGAGTTGTCGTCGGACGGCTCGACCACGACGGCGCCGGCGCCGTCACCGAAGAGCACCGCCATGTCGCGGCCGCGCGTGGACAGGTCCAGCCCGGTGCTGAGGACCTCGGCGCCGACCACCAGCACGCAGCGGCACTGGCCCGAGCGCACCAGCACGTCGGCCATGTCGAGGGCGTAGAGGAAGCCCGAGCAGGCGTTGTGCACGTCCATCGCCCCGACCCCGGGGATGCCCATGCGGTCCTGCAGCAGGGGGGCGCAGCCGGGGAAGGCGTAGTCGCGGGTGATGGTCGCGAACACGATGAAGTCCACGTCCGCCACCGAGCGACCGGCGTCCGCCAAGGCGCGGCGCGAGGCCTCGGCCGCCAGGTCGGTGGTGCCCTGTCCGGGGGCGACGAAGCGGCGTTCGTGGATGCCGGTGCGCTCGACGATCCAGGCGTCACTCGTGTCCATGAGCTTCTCGAGGTCGGCGTTGGTGACGACGCGCTCCGGCACGTGCATCCCCAGGCCGGTGATCCGGGATCGGGTCATGTGGCCTCCTGTGCCGAGCCCGTCCGGGCACGGCCGGACAGGCTCACCGTCCCGCATTGTTCCATCGAGGCGAAGCGAGGTCAACGCGAAGTGGACGGCCACGGCGGGCCGGGGTGGGGGCGAAGGGGGGCCGGTACGCCCCGGAGGGGGGCGAAGGAGGAGTGGGCGGCGACAGCACAGGGGTGG
>CAYNPF010000051.1:0-13742 GCA_964398895.1 uncultured bacterium | reverse complement strand
AGCGGTGCTCCGGGGGGTGAACGGGCGCCGTGTGGTCCGCGTCGGTCCGGTCCACAGCGCGATCGCGGCGTAGGCGCGCCAGGGCCGCCAACGCTCCGCCCGGGCGAGCACTTCGCGCTCGCCCGGCAGGCGGCCGGCGACGGCCAGCGCGCGGCGCACGCCCAGATCGCCGGCCGGGAACGCGTCGGTCTCGCCCAGCGCGCGCATGGCCACGTACTGCGCGGTCCACGCGCCGATGCCGGGCAGCCGCTGCAGCGCGGCGACGGTCTCCTCCGGCGCGCGCGGGGCCTCGAGATCGAGCGTCCCCGCGGCCACCGCTCCGGCGAGCGCGCGCAACGCCGCAACGCGGGCGCCGGTCAGGCCGAGGCCGTCGAGCCTTGCGCCCGCGACCTGCGCCGGTGTCGGGAACAGGTGCGTGATGCCGTCGGCGGCGGCACGACCGAGCGGTGTGCCGCAGCGCTCGACCAGGCGGCCGGCCAGCGTGCGGGCCGCGGCGACCGAGACCTGCTGGCCGAGCAGCGCGCGCACCGCGATCTCGAACGGATCCCAGGTCCCCGGTACCCGCACTCCGGCCGCGGGCCAGTCGCGCGCCAGGCGCGAGTCGCGCCGCAACTGCCGGCCGATCGTCACCACGTCGGCGCGCAGGTCGAACAGGCGCGCGACCCGTGCGGAGAGGTCGAGCAGCCCGCGCGCGGCGCCGCCCGTCCAGCGCACCTCGAGCGCCGCGACGTCGGGAATCGCGCGTACCGCGACGATGCCGGTCTCGCCATCCACGCGGGCGCTCCGCCGATAGCCGTCGGGATCGCACCGCTCGACGCCGGGGATCGCGCGCTCGCCGAGGAAGCGCAGCAGCGGCGCGGCGTCGAACGGGGGCCGCGCGGGCACGCGGAGCACGAGGCCGGCCGCGGGCGCGGCGGAGCGGCGCCGCAGTGCGGAGGGGGCGCAGCGGAACGTCTCCCGGATCGCGGCGCGCAGCCGACGGGCGCCGCCGAAGCCGGCCGCCTGCGCCACGTCCTCCAGCGGCAGCGTCGTCTCGTCGAGCAGCCGGCGCGCGAAGTGGACGCGCCGCGTGCGGGCGACCGCGAGCGGCGAGGCGCCGAGTTGCTCGTCGAACAGGCGCCGCAGCCAGCGATCGCTGATGCCGAGGCGCGCCGCCAGCGCGGGCACGCCGTCGCGGTCGAGGCGACCGTCCTCGATCAGGCGCAGCGCGCGGGCGAGCGTCGCCGACGTGCCGCTCCAGGCCGGCGAGCCGGGCGCGGTCTCGGGCCGGCAGCGCCGGCAGGGGCGGAAGCCGGCGGTCTCGGCGGCGGCGGCGCAGGCGAAGAAGCGCACGTTGCTCCGGGCCGGGCGGCGCGCCGGGCAGACCGGACGGCAGTAGATGCCGGTGGTGAGCACGCCGACGAAGAAGCGCCCGTCGAAGCGGCGGTCGCGCGCGAGGAAGGCGCGGTAGCAGAGCTCGGGGTCCATGGCCATGGCCGGACGGTAGCACGGGCGGTCCGTGCGGACCGGACGAAATCGGAACCGGCAGTCGGCGGCGCCGGGCCCGCGCTCAGGCCGCGGGTGGCGCGGGCCCGGCCGGCTCCAGTGCCTGCTCCAGCACCTGCTCGATGCGCTCGACCGGCACGAACGTCATCTGCGCGCGCACTTCGGCGGGAACCTCCTCGAGGTCGCCCTCGTTGTCGCGCGGCAGGATCACGGTGCGGATCCCGGCGCGGTGCGCGCCCAGCACCTTCTCCTTGAGCCCGCCGATCTTCAGCACCTGGCCCTGCAGCGTGATCTCGCCGGTCATGGCGAGGTCGGCACGCGCCCGCCGCCCGGTGAGCAGGCCGACCATGGCGGTGCACAGCGTGATGCCGGCCGAGGGACCGTCCTTGGGGATCGCGCCGGTCGGCAGGTGCACGTGCAGGTCGGCGTGCGCGAAGAAGTCGGGGGCGATGCCGAGCGCGACGGCGTGGGCGCGGACGTAGGTCAGCGCGGCCCGCGCCGATTCCTGCATGACGTCGCCGAGCTGGCCGGTGAGCAGCACCTGACTCGCGCCGGGCATGAGCGCGGTCTCGACGGTGAGCACCTCGCCGCCGACCGGCGTCCAGGCCAGGCCGAGCGCGGCGCCGGGCACGTCAATGCGCTGCACCTTCTCGTGCTGGAAACGCTCGGGACCGAGCAGCTCGCGCACCCGCTCGGGCCCGATCGCGCGCGGCACTTCCCGGCCCTCGGCGACCTCCTTCGCGCTCTTGCGCAGCAGGTTCGCCAGCTCGCGCTCCAGGTTCCGCAGGCCGGCCTCGCCGGTGTACTCGTGCACGACCTTGAGCACGGCCGCGTCGGTGAACGAGAAGCCGAGCGGCTCGAGCCCGTTCTCGCGCACCGCCTTCGGGATCAGGTGGCGCCGCGCGATCTCGAGCTTCTCGACGTCGGTGTAGCCCGACAGCGCGATCACCTCCATGCGGTCGCGGAGCGGCGGCGGCACGGTGTCGAGGATGTTCGCGGTGGTGATGAACATCACCTGCGACAGGTCGAACGGCACGTCGAGGTAGTGGTCGGTGAACGCGTTGTTCTGCTCGGGGTCGAGCACCTCGAGCAGCGCGCTGGAGGGATCGCCGTGGAAGTCCACGCCGAGCTTGTCCACCTCGTCGAGCATGAACAGCGGGTTGCGCGAGCCGGCGCGGCGGATGCCGCGCACGATCTGGCCGGGCAGCGCGCCGATGTAGGTGCGACGGTGCCCGCGGATCTCGGCCTCGTCGCGCACGCCGCCCAGCGACTGGCGCACGAAGCTGCGTCCCAGCGCGCGCGCGATCGAGCGGCCGAGCGAGGTCTTGCCGGTGCCGGGCGGGCCGACGAAGCACAGGATCGGCGTGCGGGCGTCGGGCTTGTAGCGGCGCACCACCAGGTACTCGAGGATGCGCTCCTTGATCTTCTCCAGGCCGTAGTGGTCCTCGTCGAGGACGGCGCGCGCGTGCTTCAGATCGAGGTCGTCCTCGGTGAGCACCGCCCACGGCATGTCGGCCAGCCACTCGAGGTAGGTGCGGGCGACGGTGTGCTCCGCCGCCTGCGTCGGGATCGTGCGCAGCCGCGCCAGCTCGCGGTCGGCCTCCTTCTGCACCTCCGGTGGGAGCTGGGCCTTCTCCAACTTCTGCTTGAGCTCCTCGATCTCGCGCTGGCCGTCGTCGCCCTCGCCGAGTTCCTTGCGGATCGCCTCCATCTGCTGGCGGAGCAGGAACTCGCGCTGGTGCTCGTCGAGCGATTCCTTGACCTGGTCGCGGATCTGGGCGCCGACCTCGAGCACCTGCTGCTCGCGGCCGAGGATGCCGGTGAGCAACCGCAGCCGTTCCCGGGCGCCGAGCGTCTCGAGCAGCTTCTGCTTGTCGTCGGCCGGCAGGTCGAGCAGCGAGGCGATGAAGTCCGCCACCTGGCCGGCCCCCGACTGGCCGCGCGCCGCGGCCACCGCCTCGTCCGGGATCGAGGGCGAGAGCGACACCACGCGCTCGAACTGTTCGAGCACGGTCTTGGCCAGCGCCTCCGCCTCGACGCTCCCGTCGGCGGTCTCGCCCAGGCTCTCGACGCGGGCCTTGAGGTAGGGCTCCTCGGCCACCGGGGCGGCGATGCGCACGCGCTCGAGGCCCTGCACCAGCACCGAGTAGCGTTCGTCGGGGAAGCGCACCATGCGCAGCACGGTGCCGAGCGTGCCGACCTCGTAGAGCTCGGGGAAGCGCGGATCCTCGACGTTGCCGTCGCGCTGCGCCACCACCACGATCGTGCGGTCGCCGGCCATGACGTCGTTGAGCAGCGTCACGCTCCGCTCGCGTCCGACGCTCAGCGGCAGGATGGCGTAGGGGTAGAGCACCGTGTGCCGCACCGGCAGCACCGGCAGCTCGCGCGGGCCCTCGAGTCGCGGAGTCACGGGCTGGGAGGGCGTCGGCGGCGCCGCGGCGACGGTGATCTTCTTCGCGCGTCCGGGCATGGTCTCCTCGCGGGTGGGCCGACTCCCTAGCGGGAGTCGGGCTCCTCGATCTCGATCTCGCGCCGGACGGGAGCGGGCGCGCGCTTGAGCCGCACCTCGAGCAGGCCGTCTCGGTACACCGCCTCGATCCGATCGGGATCGGCGTCCCACGGCAGCTCGACCTCGCGGCGGAACTCCCCGAAGTAGATCTCGGCGCGGTGGTAGTGCGTGCCGGCCGGCTCGTGCGGCGGTGTGCGCCGGCCGCCGACCTCGAGCACGTGCCCGCGCAGCAGCACCTTGATGCCCTCGCGCGGCACGCCGGCCAGCTCGAAGATGGCGCGGGCGCTGCGCTCGGAGACGATCAGGTCGGCCGCCGGGGACCAGCTCGGCTCGGCGAAGTGCGACGCCGGGTGCCGCCGGTAGACGAGGTCGTGGAACAGGCGTTCGACCTCGTGCTGCAGGCTCTTGAGCGGGTCCGGGGGCTCGTGCGACATGTCTCAGTAGCTCTGCGTCCAGAAGTGCGGCTGGCGCACGGTCGTCAGGCTCAGGCGCCGGCAGCACTCGAGGTACACGTTCGCGTTGGGCCAGGCGTGCCGGCCGCAACCGCAGACCAGTCGGCCGTTCGGCTTCTCGACCACCGGGCACTCCCTGCCGTCATGCTCCTTGCAAAATGGGCACATCCTCGGGTCCTCTCTCGGGTGGAGACGCGAGTCTAGCGCAGCGCTCCGGGGGGCTCAACGACGCCCAGCTCGCGGGCGAGCCCGGCCTCGATCCCGTTGGCCCGGGCGATCCGCGCCAGCACCGCGGCGCTGCGGCGCGGGGTGCGCGGGCGGTCGGGAGCGGTGAAGTCCACGTGTTCGAGGCCGAAGCGGCCGGCGTAGCCCTCGGCCCATTCGAAGTTGTCCATCAGCGACCAGTGCAGGTAGCCGAGCACCGGCGTGCCGCCGGCGATCGCGCGGCCGAGCGCGAGCAGCGAGGCGACCAGGGCGCGCGGGCGCACGGCGTCGGCGGCGTCGGCCACGCCGTGCTCGGTGACCAGCACCGGCACGCCGGTGCCGGCCGCGCGGCGGGCCGCCGCGGCCAGTCCGGCCGGCCACACCTCCCAGCCGAGGTCGTTGCGCACGGCGCCGGCGGCGGCGACGCGGGGCGTGCGCGACAGGCCGCGCACCCGCCAGCGCGTGTAGTAGTTGAGCCCGAGATAGTCGAGGCTCCGCTCGAGACCGGCCACGCGCCGGTCCACGCGCCCCACTCCGGGGATGTTGAGCGCGATGTGCCCGCTCACCGGCGCGGCCAGAACGGCGGCATTGAAGACGCGGTCCTCGACGGCGGCGCGCACGAGGTCGGGCGGGAACCACGGCCGGTCGGGCACGAGCTGGGCGAGGTGCTTGGCGAAGCCCACGATCGCGGGGTGGCCGTCGCCGTCGGCGTCGGCACGGTCCTCGGCGTGCAGGATGCGGTAGGCGCGGCCGTGGGCCTCGAGCAGGTGGGCCAGCACCGCGAGAGCGCGGGCGTCGTCGCGCCGCCCCGGCGGCCAGGCGCCCTCGCTGTAGGCGCGGAAGGCGGCGACCTCGGGCTCGTTGATCGTGCACCACCAGTCCACCTCGCCGCCGAACTCGCGCGCGCAGAAGCCCACGAACTCGTCGAAGGCGTCGAGCGTGGCGCGTGACTCCCAGCCGCCGGCGTCGGCGATCCACAGCGGGTTCGTGAAGTGGTGCAGGGTGACGAGCGGCACGAGGCCGTGACGGCGCAGCGAGGCGAACACCGCGTGGTAGTGGTCCACGGCGGCGCCGTCGCGGCGGCCGCGTGCGGGCTCGATCCGGCTCCACTCCAGCGAGAGCCGGTGCATGGTGTGGCCGTAGCCGCGGGCCCGGGCGAAGTCCTCGTCGAAGCGCTCCCAGTGGCGGCAGGCGTCGCCGCTGGTGGCGCCGCCGCGGATCGCGCCGCCCCGCTGCTCGAAGCGCAACCAGTCGTTCGCCCGGTTGCCGCCCTCGGCCTGGTGGGCCGAGAGCGCCGCGCCCCAGTGGAAGCCGTCCGGGAACCTGCACAACAGTTCTCCCATGCGGTGGACCCTCCCGAACCGCAGTCTCGCCCGCGCCGGCCGGTTTGGGAAGTGCGACGCGGGGGAGTAGCGTTCCGGCCATGGACGCGACCCCCTGGCGCGACGTCCTCGTCACGCGCTTCAGCGCCCTGCGCCACCGGAACTTCCGTCTCTACGTCGGCGGTCAGATCATCTCGCTGACCGGCACGTGGATGCAGACCGTCGCGCAGGGCTGGCTCATGCACCGGCTCACCGACTCGGCCTTCTGGCTCGGCCTGCTCGGCTTCACGCAGTTCCTGCCGGTGATGCTGCTGTCGCTGTGGGCCGGCGCCGTGATCGACCGCATGGACAAGCGCCGCCTGCTCTGCCTGACCCAGGGCGCCTTCCTGCTGCAGGCCACGCTGCTGGCCCTCGTCGTCACCACCGGCGTGGTGCGGCCGTGGATGGTGCTGGCGCTGGCCGGCGTCTTCGGCATGGTCAACGCCTTCGACATGCCGACGCGGCACTCGTTCGTGGTCGAGATGACCAGCCGCGAGGACATCGGCAACGCCATCGCCATCAACTCGGCGGTGTTCAACTCGGCGCGCATCGTCGGCCCGGCGGTGGCCGGTATCCTGCTGGCCACGGTCGGCGAGGGCGGCTGCTTCTGGCTGAACGCGCTCTCCTACGTCGCGGTCCTCGTCTGCCTGGCGCGCATGGATCTGCCGCGGCGAGAGTTCTGCCGCCGCGGCGCCTCGCTCGGCGCGGGGCTGGCCGAGGGCGTGCGCTACGCGTGGCGGACGCGCGCGTTGCGCAACCTGCTGCTCCTGCTCGGCATCACCGCCGGCATCGGCTTCCAGTACCAGCTCCTGCTGCCGGTGTACGCCCGCGTCGTCCTGCACGCCGGGCCGAAGGTCTACGGCCTGCTGCTCACCGCGTTCGGCGCCGGCGCGCTGGTCGGCGCGCTGCGGCTCACCGGCCGGCCGGGCCGGCCGGGGCTGCGCTTCAACCTGATGCTGGGGCTAGGGGCCTGCGCCGTCGGGCTCGGCGTCTTCGCCTGGTCGCGGCTGATCCCGCTCTCGCTGGTGGCCGGGGCGCTGGCGGGCTTCGGCCTCATCGTCTACGTCGGCAGCACGAACACGCTGCTGCAGCTCACCACCGACGACCGCTACCGCGGTCGCGTCATGAGCCTCTACACGCTCATGTTCTCGGGGACGACGCCGATCGGCGCCCTGATGGCCGGCGCGATCGCGCAACGCTGGAACGCGCCGATCGCCACCACGGTGAGCGCCGCCTTCATGCTGTTGGGCGCGGTGCTGGTGGCCTGGCGGTTCGCCCCGCTCACGCGCACGCCGCCCGGGCGCGTCGCCGAGCCGCCGCCGGTCGAGCGGCTGGACTAGCCTCGCTGCCCCGCGAGCGCGGGGGAGGACGCGGCGGCCCGCAGCCGCGCCAGCGCCGCGCCGTGCCGCCCGGGCAGGCCGCGCGCGGCCTCGAGCCACAGCCGGCCGCGCGGCAGGCGTGGCCGCGTCCCGCGGGGGAAGTCCGGATCGTGCCGCGCGTGCTCGAGCGAGGCCAGCGCCCACAGCGCCGGCAGCAGCACGAACAGGCGGTAGCGCAGCGCCCGGAGCGAGACCAGCTCGACGTAGTCGGGAACCTGCGCCAGCGCGGCACGCGCGAGAGCCTCGAGCCGTCGCGACAGCCCTTCCACGCCGGGATGCGGCGGGCCGACGAGTTGCGCCGGCGCCAGTCCGGCCGCGGCCAGCCAGTCGGCGGGCAGGTGGCAGCGTCCCGCGCGCACGTCCACCGGCCAGTCGAGCAGGATGTTGGTCAACTGCAGCGCCTCGCCGACCACGGGTGCCAGCTCGAGACGCCGCGCGGCGGCGGCCGCGTCGCCGCCGACCTCGCCGGCGGTGAGGTGCGTGAGCATGACGCCGACGCAGCCGGCGACCACGCGGCAGTAGTCGTGCAGCTCGGCCTCGTCGTCGAGGTAGGGCGTGCCCGCCGGGCGGCGCGCGGCGCGGGCCGCGTAGCGACACATCCCCGGCGCCATGGTCCGCAGGCAGTCGGCGATCCGCCCGCGCGACGGGGCGGGCAGCGCCCGCCAGACGCGCCAGGCGTGGGGCAGGCCGGCGACGATCTCGAGCTCGCCCGTCGCCGGGGGATCGCCGCGCGCCACGCCCGCCGCGCGGGCCGCGTCGGCCAGGCTCGTCGCCGACTCCGCGCGTCCGTCCACGGCCTCGAGCAGCAGGCCGAAGCGCCGCTCGATCTCGTCGGCCGTGCCCGGCCAGGAGTCCTCGAGCGCGTCCGCCGTGCGGCAGAGCAGGTAACCGACCTCGACCGTCTCGCGCAGGGGACCTGCGAGCAGGCGGATGTTGAGGACGAAGGTCCGGGACACGCGCGGCAGCATCGCCGCGCACCAGGCCCGGTCCGCGGACAATGGCGGCGCGCTCATGGAAGGCGCAGCGTAGCACTGCGACGCCAGCGGCCTCTACCACGGCGATCGCGGAGCGGTCCGGGTTGAATCGGTGTTCCGGAAGGCCGATAACTCCCGGGTTGGCAGCGTCGCTTCCCCCCGAGGTCCGCGTTCATGGTTCGTCACCGCTCCACCCGCTGGCTCGCCCCCGCGGTGCTCGTCGTCGCGCTGGCGTCGGTTCCGATCCCGGCGGCCGGCTCCCCCGTCGTCTATCCCCGACTCGGGCTCTACGAGATGGTGTACCCGGACGGATGGCCGCTCCTCGACTCCGCCGGGGTCGTGAACGCCGAGGTCGTCGCCCAGATGGCGCGCTTCGACGAGATCGTCATTGATCCGAGCCCGATCACCGACCACCGCCCCGACCTGATGGCCGCGATCCGCGCCCGCAATCCCGGCATCAGCGTCCTCGCCTACGTGCCCGCCCAGGACGTCTGGTGGCTCGGCGAGTCGGCCGATTCGCTGGTGGATCTGCCCACGCGCAGCAGCCACCTGATGCGCGACCTCGACGGCTGGCTCTATGCCCGCAACGGCACCGTCTACAACTTCGGCGTGAACATCGCCAGACGCGACTCCACCGGGCGATTCATCGTGGCCGAGGCTCTCGTGGACCTGTGGTACGACGCGATCGTGCGCACCGGTCTCTGGGACGGGCTGTTCCTCGACATCTACTGTGACTGCATCGCCTGGACGCAGTCGCCCGCCGAGAGCGTGGACGTCGTGCGGGCCGGCTACCCCGACTGGGACTCGTTCAACGCCGCCTGGCTCGCCGCCACCGACACCATCGCCAGCCGCCTGCGCCGCCGCTGCGGTCCCGACTACATCCTGGTCGGCAACTGCGCGACCGGGACCAAGTACACGACCTTCAACGGGTGGATGCGTGAGGGCTTCCCCTATCAGGCGGGGGGGACCTGGTACCTCAACATGCTCCGCGTGCCCGGAGGCTACTTCGCCGATGAGGCGGCCTTCCGCCCGCCGACCCACGACTACATCTTCAGCGCCATGGTGGGCGCGGATTCCCACTCCGCCACCAACGCGCGCCGGGCACGCTTCGGCCTGGCCAGTGCCTCGCTGGGGAATGGCTTCGCGGTGTTCGGGCCCTCGGACCGGGACCCGAGGATCGCCCCCATCCACGCCTTCTGGTACGACGAGTACGCCGTGGACCCGGCCAGCGGCGCGGCGAGCCCGGACCCCGCCCACCGCGGCTGGCTGGGCGCGGCCACCGGTGACTGCTACCAGATGATCTGGGCCGGGGGCGGGGCCGACGCCGTGGTCAATCCGGGCTTCGAGAGCAGCGTGACCGACGGGTGGCGGTTCTGGAACCACGCCAGTGCCTCCGCCACGCTCCTGCGCGACAGTACGACCTCGGCGCTCGGACGCTCCTCGGCCCGCGTGCACGTCGAGAGCGGCGGCTCCGAAGTCTGGCACGTCACCTACGCCAGCACCGGCGAGCTTGCCCTGACCGCCGGCCGCAACTACGCGGCCACCTTCTGGGCGCGTGCCTCCAGGCCGCGCACCATCGTCGTGGCCGCCGCCGTGACCGGCATGGGCTACGCCTCCGGCGTGGTGTCGCTGGGGACCGCGTGGAAGCAGTACCAGGTGGTGCTGCAGCCGACGGTCTCCTGCACGGCGCAGCTGCGTTTCTGGCTGGGGGCCGACGACGGCGACGTGTGGCTCGACGACGCGCACCTGCAGGCGGGCGTGAGCGGCATCTACCGCCGCGACTTCGAGCGGGGCGCGGTCCTGGTGAACCCGTCGGAATCGGCGCTCACCGTTCCCCTGGGCACGACCTTCCGGAAGATCCTCGGGACGGTGGATCCGGTGACGAACGACGGCACCTCGGTGACCGAGGTGACGGTGCCGGCGAGCGACGCGATCTTCCTCATCGGCACGGACACCATCCCGCCCGATGCGCCGCGGGATCTGCGCATCGGACGCTGAGCCGCGCCGCGACCGGAAAAGGGCGAGCCCCGGAGCCGAAGCTCCGGGGCTCACTTGGTAGCGGGGGCTGGATTTGAACCAGCGACCTTCGGGTTATGAGCCCGACGAGCTACCAGGCTGCTCCACCCCGCATCAACGCCGAAGACCTTAGCCGGGTCGGTCCCGGCCTGTCAAGCGGGCTTCCCGCCGCTTCCGCAGCCCTCGGAACGCGTGCGAACGGGGCGCGCCGGGCGCCGGACCTTGCGCCGGGGGGGCGGGGACGGATAGTATGCGGCACTCTGACCGGGGCCATGCGGCATCCCCTATCGGGCTCGATTCTTCTCACTGCGGAGGTTTGCGTTGACTCGTCTTCGTCTCGGCGTCCTGCTGGCGCTGGTCGTGGCGCTGGGCGCCTCCAGCTACGCCCCGAAGGCCATGGCGGCCGCGGAAGTCCACCGCCTGAGCTTCGTGGTTTCGGGCATGCCGAGCCAGGTCGCCGGCGGCGGCATGAACGACCTGCTCGATCGCTACAACGAGTACCCGCTCCAGCCCCGCGGGCTCGAGGCCCTGGACAAGTTCTCGATGGGCTGGGAGTTCGAGGGCGAGCTGCGCTACTTCGTGCGTCCGAACTTCGCGGTGACGGCGGGAGTGGGCCACCTCAAGATCCAGTCCAAGCACTCGTACCTGCCGGCCATCGGCTCCGAGATCGACGTCCTCGGACAGGTCATCGCGGTGCCGGTCCACATCGGGGCGATGTACTACCTGGCTCCCTACAACCAGGGCGATTTCCAGGCCCGCGCCTACTTCGGCGGCGGCCTGTTGAGCCTCGTGTCCACCCGGGCGTTGTTCCAGACCGTCGAGACCGGGTTGAACTCGGTCTACAGCGCCAGCAACGACACGCTCGACGCCGCCTCGCTGGGCGGCAACAACCGCATCACGGCGCAGGCCGACGGCGCCGGCTACTACGCCGAGGTGGGGGCGCACATGTTCTTCGCCTCCCGCTTCTCCCTCATGGTCGGGGCCGTCTACCGCAGTATGAAGGTGGACAACCTCACGACGCTCGGCACCATCACCGTGCCCGAGGACGTGGCCATCGCGCCCTACCTGAAGCAGACGCTGACGAAGGACGGCAAGCCCGCCGGCATCTCCGACGTGGACCTGAGCGGGGTCGGCGTGCGCATGGCCGTGGGGATCGGCTTCTAGCCCACCCCCGGCCGGATGCGATCCGGGGCGGCGCGGAGCGAGACCCTCCGCGCCGCCCCGTCGTTTCCGGGCGACTAGCGACGCGGGGCGGTGGCTTCCGGCGCGCCGGAGACCGTGCGGATGTGGTAGACGATCTCGCCCGGGCGCGCCATGCCCGCCTTCTCGCGCAGCGCGTGCTCCGTCAGCTCGCGCTGCGCGGCGGGATCGCGCAGCCGCGCGTCCAGCGCCGCCACCTGGCCGTGCAGGCGCTTCAGCTCGACGCTTCCCCGCGCGCGCTCGCGCGCCAGGCGGCCGAGCCGGACGAAGTTGTGCTCGCTCACGAACCCTGCCCAGACCAGCCACAGCGCCGCGGCCAGCCAGAACCAGCGCAGACTGCGGCGCACGGTGTGCCCGGGAGCGGCGTAGCGGGAGAGGCGGTAGCGCTGGATGCGGGTGCCGATGTCGCGCATGACGTCCGTGTCCCTTCTCTCGTCGGCCCGGTGGCCCGGGGCTCGCGTCCCTGCGAGTGACGGTGTCGTGGCGGGCCGGGCGCACGAAGCGCCCGACCGCACCACGCAGGATGTACCCGGGGAGGCCCCGGCGTCAACGGTTGCCGAAGACCGCCGCGCCCGCGTAGACCGCCGCCGCGCCCAGTTCCTCCTCGATGCGCAGGAGCTGGTTGTACTTCGCCACCCGGTCGGTGCGGCAGAGCGATCCGGTCTTGATCTGGCCGGCGTTCGTGCCCACCGCGAGGTCGGCGATGGTGACGTCCTCGGTCTCGCCCGAGCGGTGCGAGACGACCGCGGTGTAGGCGGCGCGATGGGCCATCTCGATGGCCGACAGCGTCTCGGAGATGGTCCCGATCTGGTTCAGCTTGATGAGGATCGAGTTGGCCACGCCCTCGTGGATGCCGCGCGCCAGGCGCTCGACGTTGGTGACGAACAGGTCGTCGCCCACGAGCTGGATGCGCTTGCCCAGGCGCCGGGTGATGAGCGACCAGCCCTCCCAGTCGTCCTCGGCCAGACCGTCCTCGATGCTGACGATCGGGTAGCGGTCCACCAGGCCGGCGTAGTACTCGACCATCTCCGCCGGCTTCAGGCGCCGCCCGCCCTCGCCCTCGAGCACGTAGGCGCCATCCTTGTAGAACTCGCTGGCCGCCGGATCGAGCGCGATCGCGATCTGCGCGCCCGGCTGATAGCCGGCCTTCTCGATGGCCTCGACCAGCAGCTTCAGCGGCGCCTCGTTGTTCTCGAGGTTGGGCGCGAAGCCGCCCTCGTCACCCACGCCGGTGGCCAGCCCGCGCTGCTTGAGCACGCCGGCCAGGGTGTGGAACACCTCGGTCGCCCAGCGCAGTGCCTCGCGGAACGAGGGAGCGCCGAGCGGGACGATCATGAACTCCTGCAGGTCCACGTTGTTGTCGGCGTGCTTGCCGCCGTTCACCACGTTCATGAGGGGCACGGGCAGGGTGCGCGCGTGCACGCCGCCGAGGTGGCGGTACAGCGGGGTCTCCATCGCCGCCGCGGCCGCCTTGGCCACCGCGATCGAGACGCCCAGCACGGCGTTGGCGCCCAGCCGGCTCTTCGTGGGGGTGCCGTCCAGCTCGATCATGGCGCGATCCACGGCGAGCTGGTCGAAGGCCTCCATGCCGACGATGGCCGGGGCGATGATCTCGCCGACGTTGCGGACGGCCTTCTGCACGCCCTTGCCGCCGTAGCGGGCCTTGTCGCCGTCGCGCAGCTCCAGGGCCTCGTGCTCCCCGGTCGAGGCGCCGGAGGGGATGGCCGCGCGGCCGACCGCGCCGCTGCCGAGCTGGCAATCCACCTCCAGGGTGGGGTTGCCGCGGGAATCCAGGATCTCTCTTGCCTTCAACGTGGTGATCGTCAACATGGTCTTCCTCGGAACGGGAGAATCGGTAGGGGTGGTTTGCCGGTCGAAACTACGGTCGGTCCCGGGCCCCGTCAAGCAGCCCCCGGGCCAACTCGAAGTCCCACAGGTCCTTGACCACCACGAGACCGGGCGCCTAATGTGCGCCTCCATGAAACCCTGCCCGCCTGGCCTGCGTAAGCGAAGTTGAAGGTCGGCTGGTGATTCCCGGCGATGCCGAGCTGGTCCGGCGCTGCCTGACCGGGGACGAGCAGGCCTACCGCGAGTTGGTGCAACGTTACGAGCGGCAGGTCTACTCGGTGGCGATGCGGATGGTCCGGGTTCGCGAGGACGCC